>SXOW01000097.1 GCA_005778315.1 Acidobacteriota bacterium | reverse complement strand
GGCGTCCGGCGTGGTCAGCACCTCGGCCTCACCGCCGCCCCCTGACACCCGGGACAGGCCCCCGCTCACGTCGGGCCCTCCCGTGCCGAAGACGATCTGGTCGTCCGCGCCCCAGCTGGCGCCGCGGATCGGAGTCGGCGACTCGATCAGCGTGACCGGCGGACCGCCGACGGTCGAGACCTTCTTCAGCGTCGTGCCCGGGACCTCCACGAAGCCGACCCACGCGCCGTCGGGCGAGAAGAACGGACCAACCCCACCATCCGCACACCGCAGGGGCGTCCCGATCACCTGGTCCATCGGCCGGAGATGGAGCTGTGGCCCACCACCCCCGGGAGCCGCGCCCGTGTACACCACCAGCGTGCCATCCGGGGAGATCGCGAGATCGGGGAAGTTGCCCGCGAAGTTCATGGGGGCATCGTCGGGGGGGACGATGACCAACCGGATGAGGTCGGCCGGGACCACGGCAGGCCGCGTGAACGCCCACGCCGCCAGCGCCGCCAGGAGCACCCCGACGAGCAGTGCCGTCGCGGCGACAGGTACGGGCTGGCGCCACGCGGGCGCGGGCGCGGCAGTGGCAGCCGAGGCGTCCACCGCTGGCGCCGCCGTCTCGAACGCGCCCTCGAGCGCCAAACGGACATCGCGAATGTCACCCACGCGCTGTTTCGGGTCCTTGCGCAGGCACACGCGCAACGCCTGACGCACCCGCGGGGGCACCGTCGCCGGCAGCGCGGCAAAGTCCGGCTCCTTGCTGATCACCGACACGATCGTGTCGGTGACGTCCTCGCCGCCGAACGCGCGCTTCCCCGTGAGCATCTCAAGCAGCACGCACCCGAACGCCCAGATGTCGGCGCGGCCGTCCACGACCTTCCCCCGCGCCTGCTCCGGCGACATGTAGGCCGCCGTGCCCAGAATCATCCCGGCCTGCGTCATCGCCGGCGTTGTGATGGTCGGCACCTGCGACAGCCCAGGCGACAACGCACGGGTCGGCTCCAGTGCCTTGGCCAGTCCGAAGTCGAGGGTCTTGGCTTCGCGGGTGAACCTGGCGAGACGTTCGGAATCCTTGGCGAACGACTCGGGGACGACCTTGATCGCGACATCACGATCAAGCTTCGTGTCGCGGGCTCGATAGACTTCCCCCATCCCCCCGACGCCAAGGAGCGCGGTGATCTCGTAGACGCCGAGCCGGGTGCCGGGAGTGACGGACATGTGTGACCGAGTATACGCGCGGGAGAGGCGGCGGACGACAGTCAGTTCCTGCCTGACCGGCCAGTGGCGACCGCTGCCAGGGACGGCCCCGCCGCACGACCCATCGCGATCGGTTGGACGTCAGCGCAAGCTGAAGTGACCGCCTCAAGCGCTGGACGATCGGGTGACGAACAGATTTCTTGTGCGCTTGGCGGCCCTCGGGTATATGGTAGAGCTACGCAGGACAGGCACAATGAAAGCCCCGGCCCGAGGCAGGATATGAGGACGACACTCCTTCGCTCGCTGACCCTCTTCGCGCTTCTTGCGCTGGTGCTTGGCGGACATGGCTCTCGCGATCTCCGCGCCGCGCCGGTGCAGGAACCCGCTCAGCCCCTCGAGTTCAACCGGGACGTTCGACCGATCCTCGCCGAGGCGTGCGGCGCCTGTCACGGGGCGTCGGAGATTACCCGTCAAGCGGGGTTGCGGCTGGACACGCCGGACTTCATCCGCAACCTCGTGGTGCCGGGCCGTGCCGAGGAGAGTCGACTGTTTCAGCGCCTGACGTCTGAGGACCGGGTCATTCGTATGCCGCCGGTCTCGTCCGGCCGAACGGTGCCGCCCGACCAGATCGAGGTTGTGCGCCGGTGGATCGACAGCGGGGCCGAGTGGGGCAGTGATCTGGTGGCCGATGCCGGCGGCATCCCGGTCGCAGCCCGCACCGTCGACTTTGCGCGGGAAGTGCGTCCGATCCTATCGGAGAACTGCTTCGTCTGTCATGGACCGGACGAGCAGGCCCGCCAGCGCGGGTTACGGCTGGACGTCGCGGAAGGTCCCTTCGTCGATCGCGGCGAGTTTGGTGGTCCTGTCATCATCCCTGGGAGCGCCGCCGACAGCCTGCTCGTTCATCGCGTCACCGCACCCGACCTCTCGGTGCGCATGCCCTTCCAGCGGGGCCTGGCCTCCTCCGTGATGCCGGGTGACGAGGAAGATGCCCTGACCGACGCCGAGGTCAAGACGCTGCGTCTGTGGATCGACCAGGGCGCCGCATGGCAGTCACACTGGGCGTTCATTCCACCCCAGCGCCCCGTGCTGCCGCCGGTCGCCGCCACCGACTGGCCCCGCAGTCCGATCGACACCTTCGTCCTGGCCCGGCTCGAACGCGACGGGTTGAGCCCGGCCCCTGAGGCGGACCGCAACACCCTGCTGCGGCGCGTCACGCTCGACCTGACCGGGTTGCCGCCGACCCAGGCCGAGCTTGCCGACTTCCTCAATGACGACTCCCCGGACGCCTACGAGAAGGCGGTAGACCGGCTGCTCGCTTCGTCGGGCTACGGGGAGCGGATGGCGACCGAGTGGCTGGACGGCGCCCGGTACGCCGACACGAGCGGGTATCAGACGGACGCCGAGCGGACTATGTGGCGCTGGCGCGATTGGGTGATCGACGCCTACAACGACAACATGCCGTTCGATCAGTTCACCATCGAGCAGCTCGCTGGCGATCTGCTGCCAGACGCCACGCTCGATCAGCGTATCGCCACCGCGTTCAACCGGAACCACAGTCAGAACGGCGAGGGTGGCATCATCGAGAACGAGTTCCAGGTCGAGAACGTGGTCGACCGTGTATCGACCACCTCGACGATGTGGCTGGGCCTGACCCTGGGGTGCGCCCGATGTCACGACCACAAGTTCGACCCGATTACGCAGAAAGAGTTCTACGAGGTCTTCGCCTACTTCAACAACGTGCCGGAGCGTGACAAGGCCTTCAAGTACGGGAACTCGCCGCCGTATCTCACCGCGCCCACCGCGGCACAGGACGCGGAGCTGGCCGCGCTCGATGTCACGCTCGACGAGGCAATCGAGGCGTTCTCCGCTCTCGCCACCGAGACCGCCGCCGCACAGAGGCGGTGGGAAGACTCGCTCGCCGTGGCCGGCCGCGTCGACTGGATCCTGCGCGACCAGCTGCTCGTGCATCACCCGCTCGACGGCGACATCGGTGGTGTCTACGCCGGGGGCGGGGTGCCCCCCTCCCCATCGGAAGCGTCCGGTATGCGAGTGGTCACCACGCCGCCGGAGATCGCCACGTTCCAGGCCGACGTCACGCTGGAAGAGGGCGAGCCGCGGTTCGGCCCCGGGAGGGTGGGCGAAGCGGCCAGCTTCGATGGACGCCGGTTCATCAACGCGGGGAACGTCGCGGATTTCACGTACAACGACCCGTTCACCGTATCGGCTTGGATCCGTCCGATAGCGCCAGACGGGGTGATCGTGTCGCGCGCGCTGGCCGACGACGAGGGCGAGCGCGGCTGGGGGCTGTATCTCGCGGCGGGCAAGCTCCTGTTCAACATGTCCAACCGCTGGCTGGACGACGGGGTGCGGGTCGAAGCCCAAGAGGTGTTGCCGCTCGAGCAGTGGCGGCACGTGCTCGTGACCTACGACGGAAAGAAGATGCCGGCCAGCTTCCGGGTGTACGTCGATGGCCGGTCACAGCCCCTCACGACCCAGATCGACGGGATCAACAACCCGATCAGAACAGGGGAGCCGCTGCGGATCGGGGCCAGCGGGCCGCCACCGGAGAACTCCGGCGCCGCTGACAGCACGAACCAACGCCCACGGTTTCAAGGGGACATCGACGATGTCCGCGTCTATGCGACCGTGCTGACCCCGGCCCACGCCGCGGTCGTGGCCACCGGTGAGTCGCTGAGCGAGATAGCCCGCATCGCTCCCGCCAACCGCACAACCGGCCAGACGGAGAAGCTCCGCCTGGCGTTTCTCGACCAGTACGCGCCGCCCGCGATCAAGCAGGCGCGGCGCCTCGTCGCCGACCTCGAGCGCCAGCGCGCCGAGCTCTGGGACAGCTTCCCGACCGTGATGGTGATGGAGGAGATGGACCCGCCGCGCGAGACGTTCCGACTGATTCGCGGGGCCTACGACGTCCCTGGGGAGCAGGTTCGCCCGGGCGTCCCGGCCGTGCTGCCTCCCATGGCCGACGGGCGACCAGCCAACCGCCTGACGTTCGCCCAGTGGTTGGTCGAGCCGGGCCATCCCTTGACGGCGCGCGTCACCGTGAACCGCTTCTGGCAGCGGTACTTCGGGACCGGGCTCGTGAAGACGACCGAGAACTTCGGGCTGCAGGGGGAGTTCCCAAGCCATCCGGAGCTGCTGGACTGGCTGGCGACGAGCTTCGTCGATTCCGGCTGGGACGTGAAGGCGATGCAACGGGCGATCGTGACCAGCGCCACTTATCGGCAAGACTCCACGATTGCGCCGGACGCGCTGGAGCGGGATCCGGAGAACCGGCTCCTGGCGCGTGGCCCACGCCAGCGTCTGCCGGGGCAGGTGATTCGGGACCAGGCGCTCTCGATCGCCGGTCTGCTCGTCGACGAGATCGGCGGCCCGTCGGTCAAGCCGTATCAGCCTGAGGGCCTCTGGGACCAGGCGAGCCAGCAATACCAGCAGGCTGAGGGCGACGACCTCTATCGCCGAAGCCTCTACACGTTCTGGAAGCGCACACTGGGGCCGCCCGCGATGCTGACGTTCGACTCCTCCACTCGCGAGACGTGCATCGTGCGTTCGAGCCGGACGAACACGCCGCTGCAGGCGCTCAACCTGATGAACGACGTCACCTACGTCGAGGCGGCGCGCCGGTTGGCGGAGCGGATGATGACCGAAGGCGGCACGACACCGGATGAACGCATCGCGTATGCGTACCGTCTGGCGACGGCGCACCGACCCCAGCCAGAGGCACACTCGCTGCTGCTCGAGGGCTACGGCCATCACCTGGACCGTTTCCGCTCCGATCGGTCAGCGGCGCTGCAGCTCGTCAGCATGGGGGAATCCCTGCGCGACGAGACGCTGGACATCGCCGAGCTGGCGTCGTACACGATGGTGGCCAATCTGATCTTGAACCTCGACCGGACCATCACCAAGGACTGACCATGAACCCGAAGCCTGACCCGCTGCTGCCGTTCACCCGGCGGCGATTTCTCGAGTTGTCGAGCACCGGGATCGGGGCCGCCGCCCTGTCGACGTTGTTGAATGACGACCTCTTGGCCCAGGCGGCCGGCGGCGCGTCAACGGCGACCGGCGCGCTACCGGGGTTGCCCCACTTCGCGCCCAAAGCCAAACGGGTCATCTATCTGTTCCAGGAGGGCGCGCCCTCGCAGTACGAACTGTGGGACTACAAACCGAAGCTCGCGGGGCTGCGCGGGACCGAGCTGCCGTCGTCGGTTCGCGGCGACGCGCGCCTCACGGGCATGACGGCGACGCAGGAGAGTTTCCCCGTCATCCCGTCCTACTACTCGTTTGCCCAGCATGGCCAGTCGGGGGCCTGGATCAGCGAGCTGATGCCGCACACCGCCAAGGTGGCCGACGAGCTGTGCTTCATCAAGACGATGTACACCGAGGCGATCAACCATGACCCTGGGGTGACCTTCCTCCAGACGGGCGCCCAGCTGGCGGGCCGACCGAGCATCGGCGCGTGGCTGTCCTACGGACTCGGGAGCATGAACGACAACCTGCCGACGTTTGTCGCCATGGTGTCGAACCGGGATGGGAACCCGATCTACGACCGGCTCTGGGGCAGCGGGTTTCTGCCCGGCCAATACCAGGGCGTCAGGTTCCTGTCGACCGGCGATCCGGTCCTGTATCTGTCGGACCCGCCGGGCGTCACGCGTAGCGCGCGGCGTCGCTTTCTCGACGACCTGGGCGCGCTCAACCGGCTGGATTACGAGGCGGGCGGTGACCCCGAGACGAACACCCGTATTTCGCAGTACGAGATGGCGTATCGCATGCAGGCCTCCGTGCCGGAGCTGACCGACCTGTCCGGTGAACCCGACAGCGTCTTCGAACGCTACGGACCCGATGCCCGCACGCCGGGGACGTTCGCCGCCAACTGCCTGTTGGCCCGCCGGCTCGCGGAACGCGATGTGCGTTTCATCGAGGTCTTCCACCGCGGGTGGGACATGCATACTCAGCTCCCGCGACGCATCCAAACGCAGGCCACGGATGTCGACCAGCCGCAAGCGGCCCTGATCCACGAGTTGAAGGAGCGCGGGATGCTGGACGAGACGCTGGTCGTCTGGGGCGGCGAGTTCGGCCGCACCGTCTTCTGTCAGGGCCGGCTCACCGCAGAGACCTACGGACGCGACCACCATCCGAGGTGCTTCACGATCTGGATGGCCGGTGGCGGGGTCAAACCGGGCCTCACCTACGGCGAAAGCGACGACTTCGGCTTCAACATCACCAAGAACCCCGTGCACATCCACGATCTGCACGCAACCATGCTGCAGTTGCTCGGGGTCGACCACACCAGGCTGACGTTCCCGTTTCAGGGCCGCAACTTCCGCTTGACGGACGTCCATGGGCAGGTCGTGCACGACATTCTCACGTAAGGGCACTGGTTAACGGGTGTACGGCCTGCGCCAGTCGGCGCGCTGTCTCTCCACCGCGCGACCGCGTACTTCGCGAACGCGCCGCCGGCCCACTGGAGGGAGTTTGGTCCCTCGGCGGCAAACACTTTGCCATCGGCATCGACCGCGACGCCTTCCCCCGCCGCACCCTGATACGGCCGCGTGTCCTCGTCGAACGGCGGAATGATGGCGTAGACCTCTGGTCCGGGGTGATGAAGATGCCGCTGATACGCCCGTAACTGTACCGGGAGTCGAGATCGTTGCCCTCCTGGTCGAAAATCTCGATGCGATGAAGTTGAAGAAGCCCAACCATCCGGAAACCGGGCGTCCTTGTCCTCGGCCTCGATCATGACCCGATCTGTTTGAAAACGTCCGGTGCGAGGATGGGTTCACGAACACTTTCTGAAAAAGCTGGGGACCAGGAGCCGCACCGGCCCATACGGCAGATTGCCCGACCGGTAAACGAAAAGGGCTCCACGCACGTATTATTCCCGTGCCTATGCGTATTGCGACGATCTCTGCCGCCACCCTTGCATGTCTCGTCGCGAGCTCAGTCGCGCAGTCACAACCCACGCCGGCGCCGGCGATCGGGTCCGCAGAGACGCCAGCGCAGTCGATGCGTCTCGCGCCGGCCGCCGTCACAGTCGAGCGGTTCACCAACATCAGCGGATCGTCCGACGACGAATGGATGGGCACCGGTATCGCCGAGACGCTCGCCACGGATCTTGCGGACGGCGGCCTGACGGTCATCCTCAGCCAGAGCGCGGCGGAGACGAGCGGCCCACCCGCCCGCTGGATTGTCAGCGGAGGCTACCAGCGGCTGGGCGATGCGCTTCGCATCACGGCCCGCGTGGTCGACACGTCCTCTGGCGTCACCGTGCATAGCGTCCGGCTCGACGGTCAGATCAGCGATTTCTTCACGCTCCAGGACGAGCTATCGGCCGACATCGTGTCGGGCCTGCCGGCGGACGCACCCGGTCAGACGGCGATCGCGTCACCACCGCCGTCACCCCCGCCGTCACCGCGTCCGTCGCCTCCCACGGCGCCCTCGTCTGGGCCGTTGTCTGGGCCCTCTCCTGAGCCGCGGTCCGGCGGTGGTGGCGGTCTGGCGGTCACCGCCGGTATCGACGGTCCACCGCCGCCGGTCGCCCCAGCCACTGTCTCGCGGAACGCGTCTGGCGATGCCACCGTCCGCGCGGTTCGGATCATGGAGCCGCTGACACTCGATGGCGCGCTGGACGAATCGGCCTACTCGACGGTGACACCGATAGACGGGTTCATCCAGCAACTCCCGGTGGAGGGCGCACCGACCACGGAACGAACCGAGGCCTGGGTGTTCTTCGACGACCAGAACATCTACGTCTCCGCCCGACTCTGGGATACGTCGCCGGAGTCGGAATGGGTCGCGAACGAGATGCGACGGGACTCGTTCCAGCTCATCAACAACGAGACGTTCAGCGTCGCACTGGACACGTTCTACGACCGGCGCAATGGGTATGCCTTCCAAGTCAACCCCATTGGGGGAATCTTCGACTTCCAGCTCACAGACGAAGGCAACCCCAACAGCGATTGGAATCCGATCTGGAATGTCCGCACCGGACGATTCGACGGCGGCTGGACTGCCGAAATGCAGATTCCGTTCAAGTCACTTCGCTATCGACCGGGAAGCGAGCAACTGTGGGGCCTCCAGCTCGGACGACGCATCTACCACAAGAACGAGTCGACCTACCTGACCCCGGTGCCCATTTCCGGCGGTCCCGGTCTGTTTCGTATTTCAGCCGCAGGCACCGTCACGGGCATCGAGGTCCCGGCGGGCAACCGGACGTTCGAGATCAAACCGTATGGGATCGGGTCGGTCGGCACGGATCTCACGGCCAACCCGCAGGTGCGCAACGACGGCGACGGCGATTTCGGGGTCGACGTCAAGTACGGCGTGACCCAGAATCTCACCGCCGACTTCACCTACAACACCGATTTCGCCCAGGTCGAGGTGGACGAACAGCAGGTCAATCTGACCCGTTTCAGTTTGTTCTTCCCTGAAAAGCGGGAATTCTTCCTGGAGGGGCGCGGCACGTTTGACTTTGGCCGTGGCGCGATCTTCGGTGGGCTCGGCGGTCCCGGCGGCGGTGGTCGGCCCGGCTCCGGAGGGTTTGGCGGCGGTGACGCACCCACCGTGTTTTTCAGCCGCCGGATCGGCCTAGAGTCGGGCAGCACCGTGCCGATTATTGCGGGTGGACGCATGACCGGCAAGGTCGGCGACTTCAGCGTCGGCGCCGTGAACATCCAGACGGACGATGTCCAGGCCGACGCTGTCTCCAATTCCGGGATCCGTGGCACCAACTTCACGGTGCTCCGGGTCAAGCGCGACATTCTTCGCCGCAGTAGCATTGGCGGCATCTTCACCAATCGGTCCGTCTCGGTCCAGGGTGACGACTCCAACCGGGCGCTCGGCGTCGATGGCGCCTTCTCCTTCTACGAGAACGTCAACTTCAACGGCTACTACGCCCGCACCCAGACGCCAACGGCGGATGGCGCGTTGGACGAGCACAACGACAGCTACCAGACCGCGTTCGTCTACAACGGCGACCTGTATGCCCTGGGCGTCGACCACCTGCTCGTAGGAGAAAACTTCAATCCGGAGGTCGGTTTCCTCCGGCGCACCGATTTCAGACGCACGTTCGTGCAGGGACATTTCAGCCCGCGGCCGGCGATGGCGCTCGTCCGCCAGTTCAAGTTTGGCGGCAGCATGGACTACATCGAAAACGTGGCCGGCGTGGTGGAATCGCGCATTGCCAGAGGCAGTTTCGAGACGGAGTTCGAGAACAGCGATCGCTTCGTAGCGGACGTGCAGCGCAGCTACGAGTTTCTGTTCGACCCGTTCAGAATCGCGCGTGGTGTCACCATTCCGGTCGGCGGGTACGACTTTCAGGACTACTTCGTCTCCTACTCGATGGGGGCACAGCGACGCCTGTCCGGAACATTGTCACTGCAACGGGGCGACTTCTTCGGGGGGACGATCACCACGGCCGGGTATACACGTGGACGCATCGAAATCACGCCGCGGTTCTCATTCGAACCGAGCGTGTCGGTCAATCGCGTCGAGCTGCCCCAAGGTGCGTTCACGGCCAAACTGGCCACCACCCGAATCACCTTCACGTTGACGCCACGGATGTTCTTCGGCGGCCTCCTGCAGTACAACTCCACCCGCAATACGCTCAGCACCAATCTTCGATTGCGGTGGGAATATCAACCCGGCAGCGAACTGTTCGTCGTGTACAACGACCAACGCGACACGGAACTGATGAGCGCGCGCGGATTTCCAATGCTGGAGAACCGCGCGTTCGTCGTCAAGTTTACGCGGCTGTTTCGTTTCTAAACGGCGCGTCCAGGGCGCGCACGTCAGGGGATGGCGGCCAGCGCCAGCGATTCCCACGCTGGTCAGCCAGCCTCACTCGAGAACACGCAAGACGGTAGAATCCTCGAGCATGAGCGCGCCTAGCCGTACTGCCGTTGATACCCTCGTCGCTGAATGTCCCAGCGTCGTCTCGTTCCCGGTGTTGTGGGGCGACATGGACGCCTTTCAGCATGTGAACAACACCGCGTCTATACGGTGGTTCGAGTCGTCGCGCATCCGGTTGATTGAGCACCCGTTGTTCGCAGCCCGGTTGACGATCGAGGGCGTGGCGCCGATTCTAGCCGCCGTGTCCTGCAACTATCGGCGACAACTGCGGTACCCGGATACGGTCCATGTCGGCTCGAAAGTGACCAGAATGGGCAACACCAGCTTGACGCTCGCGCATACGCTCGTCAGCGAGCACTTGAACGAGGTGGCCTCCGAGGGGGAGTCGGTCGTCGTCTGCTTCGACTACAGCACCCAGCGCCCGATGCAGATTTCGGCCGAACTCCGCGAGGCCATTGAGCGCATTCAGGGTGCGGTCCCGTCGCGCTGACGCGGCACTGTCCGATCTCCGACCATGCCGACGACCGAGCCACCGCGCATCGAGTTGGCTCGCCTGCCTACCCCGCTCGAACGGTGCGACCACCTGCTCGACTCACCGCCCCTCCTCGTCAAGCGGGACGACCTGACAGGCACGGCGCTCACGGGAAACAAGGTTCGGAAGCTGGAGTATCTGTTGGCCGATGCCCAGGCACGCGGCGCCCGCCGGGTGGTGACGTGCGGCGGCATCCAGAGCAACCACTGCCGCGCCACTGCCATCGCGTCGGCGCGGATCGGACTGGGCTGTGTCCTGTTCCTCAGAACCGACCAGCCGGAGCCCGCCACGCCCACGGGCAACCTCCGACTCGACCGTCTGGTCGGGGCCGACGTGCGGTTCGTGACGCCGGAACAATACCGGGACCGCGACGGGCGCATGCGCGAGGCCGCGGGCGCGGACGGCTACGTGATTCCGGAGGGCGGGAGCAACGCGCTCGGGTCCTGGGGCTACATCCGGGCCGTCGATGAAATGGCCACGCAGTGGGATGCCCCCCCGACGTCGGTGGTGTGCGCGACCGGCAGCGGGGGCACCCTGGCAGGGCTGATGATTGGACTCCGGCGGCGGGCGCTCGACATTCCCGTGTACGGCGTTGCCGTGTGCGATGACGCCGCCTATTTCACCGGCGTCGTCGAGCGCATCAGTGCGGAGGCCACCCACCGGTGGCCCACATTGCCGCAGGTGGACGCAGCCGACGTGCGGATCATTGAAGGATTCAAAGGCCGAGGCTACGCGCTGTCGACGCCGGAGGAAATGGCAGATATCGCCACGGTCGCTCGGCGCAGCGGCCTGCTACTCGACCCGGTCTACACCGGCAAGGCGTTTCGCCCGCTCCTCCACGACCGTGCTCAATTCGGTGCGCGCCCGCTCTTCGTCCACACCGGTGGCATCTTCGGGTTGCTGGCCTAGAGTACTAGAGTACTGGTCCCGCGGATCCGCTCCAATCCTCGACCTCGTGCACGCGCCACATGTACCACGCGACGACGGAGCGGTAGGGGCGGTAGGGCTCACCCAGGGGGATGAGCGCCTTGGCCGTCGGCGGCGGACCGCCCTGGAACTTCGCCCACCCGTTGCGCACGCCGAGGTCGAGCACTGGCCACACATCGAGACGGCCCAGCGAGAACATGAGGTGCATCTGGGCGCTCCACTCGCCGATACCCCACACCTGCGTCAAGGCGTCCGTGACATCCTCGTTTGATTGCTCGTGGAAGTCGGCCGGATCGAGGTCGCCCCGCGTGATGTGCCGCGCCAGGTCCTTGATGCACTTCGTCTTGGCCCCTGAGAGACCAACCTTCCGATAGGTGCTGTCGCGCTTGCGGAGGAACGCGGCGGGGTCGAGTGGCTCGCCGTCCGGGAAGAGCGCCAGGACACGGCCCCAAATGGCCGACGCGGCCGCTCCGGCGAGTTGCTGATGCGCGATGGCGCGGGCGATCGCGCCGAACGTGGACTCGCTCAGCTCAACGGAGGGCTGACCCACCTTGGCCACCAATGCGGCAAAGCGGGGGTCTCGCCGACTGAGTTCGCGAACGGCCGTGCGCGGCCGCCAATATCGTTTCGCCACCGGGCCTCCTCCGTCATCGGCGCACGGCCGGACGCGGCCCTACAGCGCCTCCAGAAACGCCGCGAACTGCGGGTTGAACAGCGCGCCCGGTCGTCGCTCACGCAGGCGCGTGACGACATCAGGCCCCGGCATGCCCAGCTTGTGCAGCGTCAGGCCGGCCACCAACGCCGACCGGTTCAAACCCATGCCGCAGTGCGTCAACACGCGATGCCGATGGCCGACGAGCGACGCGCACAGGGATGCGACGCTGTGCAATTTATTGAGGTTCGGCAACCGCTCATCAAAGATCGGGAAATACACATACAGTAACTCGTTCGGCGCGGTGGGCACCCCAACGTCGAGTCCGCCCTCCAGGTCGATGACCGTATCGATGCGACGCCCGGTCACGACGCTCCAATCGTGAATCACGGGCGAAATGAACAGGGAGCCCATGTCATCGACGGGCACCGGTGTCAAGTCGACCACATCCCCGAAACACAAGTCCGCGTCCGTCATGCATCGCCTCCAGCCGCCGTCTGTGGCACTGCTTCAGCGCCCTCGAACCAAATCGGTTCCCAGACTGCTCGTCTCGGACCATACTATGCACGCACAGCCGCGCGAGGACCAGCCATGACGATGCCCCTTCACGATGCACGTGTCTCACGCCGCGAAGCGCTCACCCTGCTCGGCACCGCGGCCGGTGCCGGCGTCGTCGCGGCCGGTACCGGTCGTCTCCCCCTTCTTGCACAGCAGCGCTTCACGAGCGCTGAGGCACCGACCTTCGCGGCTGGCGCCATCATCCGGACCCAGCAGGGGGACATCGACCCGAGTGCCCTGGCGAACGGTGCGACGCTCTTTCATGAGCATGTCGGCCGGGCAGATATCGACCTGGCCGTCAATGAGCTGCGCGAATGCGCGTTCAACGGTCTGGGCTGCATCGTCGATGCCGCCACTGGTCGCCGCACGGCGGATCAGGTCCGCAATCTGAGTGCGATCGCCGCCCGGAGCGATGTACCCATCGTCATGGCTGGCGGCTACTTCGAAGACATCGGATTCTCGATCTACCCCGTTCGCGTAGCGGAGATGTCCGAAGACGATCTCGTAGAGGAACTGGTCGCTGACGCCACCGCGCAGCGATGGGGTGCGTTCGGCGAGATCGCGTCGTCCCTCGACATGCGACCAGACGAGCGCAAGGTGCACCGCGCCGTGGCGCGGGCGCATCTGCGTACGGGTCTGCCGATCTTCACCCACACGCCACACGAAAGTTGTCCGACGTGCGCCATGGAGCAAATGGACATCATCGCCGGGCAAGGGGTGGATTTTTCGCACGTGGTCATCGGGCACATGGCCACCCTCAAGCCGGAGCACGATCCGCTGGGAACCCACAAGGAGGTCGCGCGGCGTGGCGCGTTCATCGGCCTCGACACGGTGGGCCACGAAATGGGCCGCTCCAACATCCCGGAGCACGACAAAGTACGCATGGTCCAGGACCTCCTCGACGCGGGCCTGGAAGATCACATTCTGCTCTCCTCCGACCAGGGGAATGAACGGCAATTCAACCGGTACTACGGTCACGGCTGGGCCTCGGTGTTGATGCAGTTCGTGCCGAAGCTGCGCTTCGCCGGTGTGCCCGAACGTACGATCCAGAAGATCCTCGTCGACAACCCCCGCAGGTTCCTGGCTTTCGTGCCGCGCGGCTAGCGAACCGGTTCGTCATTCCAACACCGCTGACACGCTCCGACCCGTAGTGCCACCTCCGACGACCCGCATCATCCTGACCACGATGGTGGCGGCGCTCTCCGTGACGGTCGTCCACGCGTGGGCCCAGCCAACGCGATCAACCGAACGTGCCCCGGCCCTCGTCGTCGTCACGTTCGCCAACGTCGGCGGTGCTGACGAAGATGACTGGATCGGCGCCGGTATCGCGGAGAGCCTGGCCGCCACGTTGGGTGATGGCGTGCACGTAGCGTCGGTGCTGGCGGCGGAACAGCGAGGAGCCGCACGCATCGCGCAGGGCACGCACGAGCGGATCGGGTCCCGACTCCGTATCACCGCCTTGCTGACCGATACCGCGTCCGGCGCCGTTCTGAGTTCCGCGCTGGTCGATGGCGAATTCAGCGATCTCTTTGGCCTGCAGGACGAACTGGCGCAGCAGTTGGCGCGACCGCTGGAGTTGATGCCCGCACCACCGTCAGACGCGGCCGGCCCGTCCCCCTCCCAACCCCAGACCGGTGGTCGAGCCGTGGAGGAGACAGCGGCCGGCCGGACACCCGGCGCGGCGGGTCTCGCGCTGGCAACGCGCGGCGTCATCGATGGGCCGTTGCCCCCCGAGCTGCCCGCCATGGTGGCCCGCAACGCCCAGGGACAGGCCACGATGCGGGCGACACGCCTCACAGCAGCCCTTGACCTGGATGGCCGGCTCGACGAGGCGGTCTACGCCAAAGTGCACGCGGTCAGCGACTTCATCCAGCAGGAACCGAGCGAGGGCGCACCGGCGACCGAGCGCACCGACGCCTGGATCTTCTTCGACGACGACACGATCTACATCGCGGCGCGGTGCTGGGATTCGCAGCCGGAGCGCATGGTCGCGAACGAGATGCGGCGCGACAACCTCGGCATCTTCCAGAACGAGAACTTCGCGGTGGTCCTCGATACGTTCTACGACCGGCGCAACTCGTATCTCTTTCATACCAACCCGCTCGGTGGGCTGTTCGACGGGGAAATCACGGCGGGCAACATCAACCGTGACTGGAACGGCGTGTGGGACGTTCGGACGGGCCGATTCGCGGAGGGATGGACGGTTGAGATCGCCATCCCCTTCAAAACGGTCCGTTACAGCCCCGGTTCCGAACAAACCTGGGGCGTCAACCTGCGGCGGATCGTCAAGTGGAAGAACGAAATCTCGTACCTGACGGCGGTCCCGGCGGCCTACGGCCTGGCCGGCATCATGCAGCTGGCCGTCGCCGGTACCGTGGTTGGCATCGAGGCACCGGCAAGCGGCGGCAACCTGGAGCTCAAACCATACGCAATCGCCGACCTGACCACCGACCGGGTGGCGGCTCCGCCGTTTACGAATGTGGCCGACGGTGACGCCGGGTTCGACGTGAAATACGGCGTCACCCAAGGCCTGACCGCTGACTTCACCTACAACACCGATTTCGCGCAGGTCGAGGTGGACGAGCAGCAGGTCAACCTCACCCGTTTCAGCCTGTTCTTTCCGGAGAAACGCGAGTTCTTTCTCGAAGGCCAGGGTATTTTCGATTTTGGCGGCGGCCGCGGCTTCAGCGGCGGCGGACCGGGCGGTCTCCGGGTCGGTGACTCGGGTGGCGGTGCCAGCAACACCCCCATCCTGTTCTTCAGTCGACGCATCGGGCTGGACGGCGGGCTCCCGGTCCCGATCGAGGCCGGGGGACGACTCACCGGCAAGATCGGCGCCTACAGCGTGGGCCTGCTCGACATCCGTACCGGCCCTGAGGGCGCCCGTGCCGCCCGGCCCACGAATTTCGGCGTGGTGCGCGTCAAGCGAGATATCCTGCGCCGGAGCAGTATCGGGGCGTTGGCCACTCATCGCTCAGTCGCCGTCTCGGGTGACGGGTCCAATCAGCTGTACGGCATGGACGCAACGTTTGGGTTCTACGACAACCTCGACCTGAACACGTTCGTGGCGCGGACCGAGACACCGGGCCGCGCCGGCGACGCCATGAGCTACCGCAGTCAGTTCGACTACAACGGCGATCGCTACGGCTTGCAGCTCGAGCGGCTGGTCGTCGATGAGGATTTCAACCCCGAAGTGGGTTTCCTGAGACGAACCGACTTTCAGCGCGGTTTCGCCTCGGGCCGGTTCAGTCCGCGTCCAGGGGGCATGCCTGCGGTACGGAAACTGAGGTTCGAGGGCAGTTTCGACTACATCACGAACGGAGCCGGCCGGGTGGATACACGCATCGCGAGTGGGGCGTTCGGGGCCGAACTCGAAAACAGCGACCAGTTCTTGGTCGAAACATCCCACAACTACGAGTTTCTGGCTGACCCCTTCGACATTGCCACCGGCGTCTCCATTCCGGTGGCCGGCTATACGTTCACCGACACCCGCGTGTCCTATGCGTTCGGATCGCAGCGCGCGATCTCTGGCAACATCTCGGTCTCACATGGCAGCTTTTTTGGCGGCACACGAACCAGTGCGGGTTTCAGCCGCGGTCGCGTCGCCCTGTCGCCGCAGCTCTCGGTGGAGCCGGGCCTGGAGATCAACCGCGTCGATGTGCCGGCAGGGCGATTCACGACCGCACTCATCACGAGTCGGGCCACGTTCACCCTCAACCCGCGAGCCTTCGTCAGCGCCCTCCTGCAATACAATTCAAGCGCGGAGTCGCTGTCGACCAACGTCCGGCTGCGATGGGAATACCAGCCAGGCAGCGAGGTGTTCGTGGTGTACACCGATCTGCGGGATACATTCGGCCCTCATTTTCCAGAACTCGAAAACCGGGCATTGGTGGTGAAGGTCAACCGACTGTTTCGGTTCTGAGTGGTCCGCGTACCGGCTGAAAACGATCAGGGATGAGGGCCTTCCGAGGGTATCCTGTAGGGAGTCATGAAACTGCTGCTTGCGAATCCGCGCTGTTATTGCGCCGGCGTTGATCGCGCGATTCAAATCGTTGACCTGGCGCTCGAGCGATTCGGAGCGCCAGTTTACGTGCGCAAGGAGATTGTCCACAATCGACACGTCGTGGGCTGGCTTCGAGAACGCGGTGCCATCTTCGTCGACGAACTGAGCGACGTGCCCGATGGTGGTCTTGTGGTGTTCAGCGCGCACGGGGTG
>SXOW01000096.1 GCA_005778315.1 Acidobacteriota bacterium | reverse complement strand
GTGAGCTCACCTGCACCGATATGCACAATATTGCGTCGCACCCTGTCTCCTCGCACCCGGTCCGCACAAGATGGCACCCGGCGTCGTGCCGGAGGCTACCACACGCGTCGCCGCCCGGGGCCAGCCGGCGACGCGCCATACAATGAAGACTCCGCCGATAGCAGCGCTCGGCACTCTATAACGGTTCCGGTAGAACGCGGATAATGCGGCTAGCGGCTGACATGACTGATCTGGATCTTCGCAATGCGCGCATCGTCGTGACCGGTGGGCGCGGCTTTCTGGGCTCGTACGTCTGCCGCGAGCTCGGCCACGCAGGCGCTTCGGCGAGCCACGTCCGGCCCCTGGGCATGAGCGACTACGACCTCCGCGAAAAATCCCAGGTCGCGGCCCTGTACCGGGACCTCGAGCCCGACATCGTCGTGCATCTGGCAGCGGTTGTCGGTGGCATCGGTGCCAATCTGGAGAACGGAGGCCGGTACCTGTACGAGAACCTGGTGATGGGCACCGAGCTCATAGAAGAGGGTCGGCGGTACGGTCGGCTGCAGAAGTTCGTCGGCATAGGGACGATTTGTGCGTACCCGAAGTTTACGCCGGTGCCATTCCACGAGGACCAACTGTGGAACGGATACCCGGAGGAGACGAACGCACCGTACGGTCTGGCCAAGAAGATGATGCTCGCTCAGATCCAGGCCTACCGGCGTCAGTCTGATTTTCAAGGGGTGTTCCTGCTGCCGGTGAACGTGTATGGACCCGGGGACAACTTCAACCCGCGGTCGAGTCACGTCATTCCCAGCTTGATCCGCAAGTTCGACGAGGCGATTGAGACCGGGCAGGATGAGGTGACCTTGTGGGGGGACGGGTCTCCCACGCGGGAGTTCGTGCACGCGTGTGATGCCGCGCGGGGGATCGTGCTGGCTACGGCGCACTACACGGAAGTCGACCCCGTGAATATCGGTGCCGGGATGGAGGTCTCCATTGCCGAGCTCGCGGCCCAACTGGCGAGCACCATGGAGTACCGCGGCCGGATCGTCTGGGATACCAGTAAGCCCAATGGACAGCCGCGACGAATGCTCGACATTGCCAGGGCGAGGGACCGATTCGGGTTCGAGGCGACGATCGGGTTCGAGGAGGGGCTGGCCGAGACCGTGGCGTGGTGGCGGCAGAACAAAGCGCGCATCGTCGCTGATGAGACGCCCTGACTCGACGACGCGACCGCGAAACTGGCCAGACCCGCCCGCGTTTATCGAGACAGTCGGCGGACCTTGATGTTGCGGAACGCCACCGGGTCTCCATGATCTTGAATGGCGAGATGCCCGCTGGGCTCGCGTCCATACCCGGCGATGTCGGCAAACTTGCTTGCCTGGACTCCGCGCTCCCAGTCTGAGCTGCCGATGGCGTACTGCAGCAGCTGCACCCCATTCATCCAGTGCTCGACGTGCGTTCCCTGTACTCGGACGCGCGCCGTATTCCAGGTGCCAACAGCCCGCGTGACGTCGCGGACCGGCGCGTGGACGGCGTAGTTGCTGCCGGCGGAGGTGATCGCCGCGGCGCCGTCGCGGTGTCCCGCGTTGTGGAGGACCTGGAACTCGGGGTGCCACGGTGGCCCGTCCGTCTCCGCCACGCGAAACATGACACCACTGTTACCGCCCTGCTGCACCTTCCAGTCGAACGTCAGTTTGAAGTCATCAAACCGTTCGATCGAGAGCAAATCGCCGCCTCGGTCCGTCCGAGTCAGGGCTCCGTCAACGGCGCGCCAGGCACCTGGCCGGTCCGCTCGGTTGTACCCGCGCCAGGCCGCCAGCGACGTGCCGTCGAAGAGCAACTGCCAGCCGGCCGCGGCCTCCTCCGCCGTGAGCGTGTTCTGACCGACGTCGTCGGTGAGTGTCGCCCCGGCGCCCGCGGCCCAGCCGATGCCTCCGAGCAGGTGTCGTTGAAACCGAAGGTCGTCCCACACATCTGGACGATGTCCGAGCGCGGTGTAGAACACCCGGCCCGCCCCTTCCTGTCGCGTCCACGCCAAGGCGAAGTCTCGGTCGTCTCGTGTGATACCGGAGGCGGTCATATCCACCGAACTCACGTCGAGGCTCAATAACACATCGACGCCGTCGCGTGACCATTGGCGATGCTGGTAGATCTCGTCGTGGATCCGGAACGAATCACCCAGGTGCTGCGTCGCGGAGTGGGTGCCGTCTTCCACCCGGACCGTCACCTCTTGGTGCCAGGGATGCCCATCGAAGTAGCCGCCGATGAGATCCCGGTATGGAGGCCATTCGTAGAACGTATCGGTCGCGCTGTGTATTCCGACGAAACCACCCCCGGCCCGTACGTACGACAGGAGCGCCGCTCGTTGTCCAGTGTTCATCGGGAGTTCGCCCGTGGTGAAAAAGACCACGGCGGCATACCGACTGAGCGTGCGGGCGGTGAGCAACGAGGCGTCGCGCGACACGGTCAACTCAAACTCAGGGGATTCTGCCGCCAGGCGTGTGAGGACCGCCTCCGAGTGGGGTAAGACCGGGTGAGCAAACGCGGCTGACTGGGTGAGGTAGAGCACCCTGAGCGTGGCAGCGCCCGCCGGCGACCGGTGTCCATGCGCCAGGACCGAAAGGGCAAGCAGGCCGATGAACACAGTGACATGTCGGACACTGTGCTCCCTGGTGGAGTTCGGTTCCGGAGTCTGACTGGGGATGAGTCTACCGCGTCAGGGGGCACATGGTACAGTCTCGCCCATTCGCCATGGCAGTGCTCGGTCTAGACATCGGGACCGGCGGTTCGCGAGCGGTCGTCGTCGACGACGGCGGCCGGGTTGTGGTGTCCGCCACTGAGCCGCACGCGCCGTTCGACTCACTCCAGACCGGCTGGGCCGAGCAGGACCCGGACAACTGGTGGCGCGCGGCCCAGGCGGCGATCCGGGCGGTCTGTGCTGACGGTCGCGTGGTGCCGGCAGATGTCCACGCCGTCGGCCTCTCGGGGCAGATGCACGGGGCTGTGCTGCTCGACGCCGCCGGTGAGGTTGTGCGGCCAGCCATGATCGGTCGTATCTGCCGAGTACCCATGAAGGGCCGGATGTGACAGGTGTCGTGACGGTGCAATCGGCCGAGGCGACCGGACTTCGCCCCGGGACCCCGGTCGTGGCCGGTGGCGGCGACCAGGCCGCTGGCGCAGTTGGTATGGGTGTCGTCCGACCGGGGACGATCAGTGCCACGATCGGCACGTCAGGGGTCGTGTTCGCGGCGACCGATCGGCCCGCGCATGACCCGCGTGGTCGCGTGCATACGTTTTGTCACGCTGTGCCGGACCGTTGGCATGTCATGGGGGTGACACAGGGCGCCGGCCTCTCGTTGCGGTGGTTCAGAGACACGTTCCACTTTGGTCGTGGGACACAGGACCTGCGGGATCCGTACGACCGCATGTGCGATGAGGCGGCCACGGCTCCGGTCGGTGCGGACGGCGTGTTGTGGGCGCCGTATCTGATGGGCGAGCGCACGCCCCATCTGGATCCGGACGCTCGAGCCGCCCTCGTGGGGTTGTCGGCGTCACACACGCGGGCGCACGTGACCCGGGCGGTGCTCGAGGGGGTAGCCTTCAGCCTGCGCGACACATTCGCCATTTTTGCGGAAATGGGGGTGCCCACTAGACAAATTCGTCTGGGCGGCGGTGGCGCGAAGTCCGCATTGTGGCGACAGATCCAGGCCGACGTGTATGAACACGAGGTCGAGGTGCTGGAGGCAGAAGAAGGGGC
>SXOW01000095.1 GCA_005778315.1 Acidobacteriota bacterium | reverse complement strand
TGATCAACAACGTCGGCAACTACAACCCGCAGCCCGTCACGCAGCTCGACCCCACCACCTGGGATGCCACCCTGGCCACCAACCTGTCCGGTGCGTACTACTGCTGCTACCACGCGCTTCGATTCATGGCAGAGGGCGGCAACATCGTCAACATCGGCATGGCGGGTCTGGAAGGCATTCGCGCGAACGTCAACGGCACGGACTACTACGTCAGCAAGACCGGCATGCTGGTGCTGACCCGGGCGCTCGCGGCCGCCTACGCGGACCGGCGGATCCGCGTGAACATGGTGTCGCCAGGACAGCTCGACAAGTCCATCGATCTGCCTCCGCCCGACAAGATCGGGCGCACCGTACCGCTGGGCCGGGCTGGTCATCTCGACGATGTGACCCAAGCCGTCGAATACCTGCTCGACGCCAGCTACGTCACCGGGGTCAACATCGATATCTCGGGCGGCTATCGACTGTAGTGTCCCGGAACGCGCCCGCGCGCCCCACTCTCCCAGGTCACGCCGTGGGTCTCAGCGGACACGCCCTCGCCACGACGGCGACCTCGTTGCGTCCGCTCTGGAACCGCACCGCAGAATGGGAGTGCCGTCTCGAGATGATCGCGACGGCCCGCCGGTTTCTCTATCTGTCAACGTACTACCTGGAATATGACGGCTACGGCACGCAACTGCTGACAGCGCTGCTTCGAGCCCAAGCCAGGGGTGTCGCGGTCTCCCTCCTCATCGACCGGTTCGGCCAGACGCTGGGCGGCGTGCTCATGACCAGCGGGGTCAAAGCAGCGCTCGTATCCCGACTGGACGAACTCCGCGCCGCCGGCGCCACCGTGACGTTCTACTCGCCCCCCTACGTCATCCAGCGACGCGTCGGAGGGGGGCAGCACGTCAAGATTCAGGTGTCGGAAGCCGGTGAGGCGCTGTTCGGAAGCAGCAACGTCACCGCGTCCAGTTTCGAGCACTGGCATGAGTACGCGGTGGCCGTGCGCGGACCGGTGGTACCTGTGTTGCTGGCCAGCTACGACGAAATCGGAGGCCAGATCGCCCAGGACCACCTGCGACACCTGGAAGCGATCGCCGTCGGTGTGTCTGACACTCCCGCCGACGCCGTGCCACTCGACTATTGGTTCTGCAACCCGAACCTGCATCAGGGACCTCTCGGACCGCTGTGGTGGCGCGGCCGGAACATCGTCACCGACCGGTTGGTCGACATGATGCACGCCGCCCGTCGCCGAATTCAGCTCACCGCGTTCTACTTCAAGCCGGCTCCGGTCCTCATGCACGCGGTGCTCGAGGCCGCCCGTCGCGGTGTCACCGTCGAGGTCTACCATTCCCATCGCGAGGCGCTCCCGGCGACCGACGTGGCGTGGATCGCGGCGGCGACAAGCTACGACCAGCTCCTGGCGGCGGGCGTGCGAATCTATGAACACCGCGGAGGCGAGCACTCGAAAATCGTGCTCGTCGACGAGCGCTGGGTCGCCTTCGGCAGCTACAATTTCGAGGACGCCGCGCACGACCGGCTCGCGGAGGCGATGCTGGCGACGCGTGACGCGCGAGCCGTCGCCGACGCGGCAGCGATCTTCGCCGGCCTGAGCGAGGATCCGGAGAATGTCGTGGTCACACCAGCGTTCCGCCGTGGGCACTCGCGATGGCAGTGGTGGCGGCTGGCTATAATGGGCCGTTTCAAGCGGTGGATGTAGGCGCCAGGAGATCAGCGTGACGACGGAGAGCCTCCGGTTCACCGAGATCGAGCACAAGTTCCTGGTCGATGAGAGCTTCGACGTAGCCACGTTCGACCGGACCTTGCGGGAGTTCGGCCCCACCAGGACGACATCGCTGCAGGTGCGGGACCGGTACTATCTGACCGCGGCCGGACAGACCGCCGGCTTTCTCATCCGCCATCGTTTCGATCCGGAACTGCACCACCTGACACTGAAGAGCGTGGAGTCCGATCCTGAAGTACGCGCGGAGATCAATCTGGACCTGGGGCACCACGCTGGCGACCAGCAGGCTGCCGTGGATGCGTTTCTGGACCGCCTCGACGTCCGCTGGCGCGGCGCATTGCAGAAAGACCTCCGGGTCTGGAAGTTGCCCGATATCGAGGTCGTCCACTACCGTGCCACGACCGAGACACGCACCGTTCACTGCGTGGAGTTCGAGGCCACGCGCAAATCTTCGCTGAGCGACGCACTCGCCATCGTGCACCGCTACGAGCGGGCCACCGGCTTCGAGGCCCGTGACCGCTGTCACCTATCTCTGCCGCAGATACTCTTCCCCGAGATCGCAGTCGCGTTGGGGGCCGCTCCCGTCTAGCCCGACGATGCCGGCACGGCTCACTGCAAGACGTCTAACAGGTAGCTGTATTTGAGAATCACGCTGCGGCCGGCGCTCGTGTGCGGGATGTCCCCAAGGCCCGCAGACTCGTTGTAGACGAAGAACAACCCCGTATTGGCCGCCTGGAGCCACCCAAACCGGAAGTTCGTGGACCAGAGGTCGGCGCTGTCGTTGTACTGCACGAGACTTTGAGCAAACAGTCGGGGCGAAAAGTTGTAGGCAATCTGGGTGGAGACCAGATTCGTGATCACCTGCCCAAGCGGGAGGTCGATATCGTTCCGGCTCCAATTCAACGTCACATTGAAGGTCTCGCCGCGCCGGAACCCGAATGACGGGCCATAGGACAACAGGTCTCCGCCAAAGAAACCGGAGCCCTGAAACCGGAACCCGGCCGTAAAGGGCGCCGAAGTGTCGGTGCTGTAGTTCAGTGACACCTCGTTCCAGTCATACGCGCCTGGCAGCACCGGCACGCCGGAAATCGAAAACCGATCGACCACGCCCTCCTTTCGGACATTCCACGCCGTAACCAGCACCGAACTGTCGTTGAACTCCCACAGGTTGTCCATGTGAACCAGGGAGCTCTCGATGAAGCCTTCGTCGTAGTTCCAGAAGCGATTGAACGTGACGTGTGGCTGCATCTCCTGGATGTTCAACAGGCTGTCGGGCCGCCAGGTGTAGAAAATGCCGCCGTCAACCTTACGGAACCCGGTGCGGCGGACGAACCCCACTTCCGGATTGAAGTTGTCACCCATCTCCATGTAGCCGGCGCGGAAACGCCAGGCCTGCGCGTTGTAGTCGACCGCGGTGTCCCACGCGTAGTCTTCGCCATTGAGCTCCGGGGTCTCGGTCTTTGACGCGAAACCCGATACCAATCCGTTCTGGCCGAACCCCCACCGGCCATCCAGGGCGTAGGTGCGATTGAGATCATCGCTCCCCGCCAGATCGCCCGTGGCCTGCCGGTTGACAAACAGCGCGCCCACGCTGGAGCGGTTCGGGAGGTCCTGACGCACACGGGCCACCCCGAAGTTGTTGGCTGAGGTGGCACCACCGAACGAGTCGGTCTGCATGTTGAGCAGCCCAAACGTGGTCGAGTCGGTGACCTTGCCGGAGAGCCGCGCGCCGGCCAGGATCGGCACCGCCTGTCCGCCGGGTCCGATGCCGATCCGCCGACTGAAGAACAGCTCGGTCTGGCTCGGGTCGTTGAACGCGGCGCCGCCGCTGTTGCTCACCGTGAAGGCGCCCGCGTTCTCAAGAAAAAAGGGCCGTTTTTCGGGGAAGAACAGATTGAACCGGTCGAGGTTGATCTGTTGCTGGTCGACCTCGACCTGCGCGAAATCCGTGTTGACGGTGGCGTCGAGCGTCAGTCCCGACGTGACGCCGTACTTGAGGTCTCCGCCAAGCTCGCCGAACGTCTCGATCTCGCGGTCGATGACCTCAGTGCGCGTGAGCGCTCCGCCGACCGCGTACGGGGTGATCTGCAACGTGCGCCACAGACCTGCGGGCGCTTCGATGCCATCCAACTGGCCGGCCATCGAAACACGGAACAGGTCGAACTGTCTCGGCAATGGCGACCAGTACGCCAGCTCGTTACGCCGACGGATGCTGCGCTGGAAATTGACGCCCCAGGTCTGGTCACGCCCTGGCGGAAAACGGATGGTGCGAAACGGGATCGCAAACTCGGCGGTCCACCCGACGTCGGTAATGGCGGTCCGAACTTGCCAGACGCCGTCCCAGTTGAGGTTGAATCCCCCACCAGCGCCGACCGAAGTGCCGCCCCGGCCCATGCCGCTGCCGCCGGCCCCCTCGTTGATGAGTTGGCCGTCATACTCCTGGCCGGATGGACTCGTCCCGAAGACGAATCCGTTCTGCTGATCGAGGAAGGTGTCGAGAATGAGTTGGACGCTGTCACTGCTGGCGAGCGACGAATCCCGTCGGCTGTCGGTGACGATGATACCGCTCGGGTCACGGTCGTAGCAGACGATCCCGAAATAGATGGTGTCACCGGTGAACACCACCCGCACGTCGGTCCGTTCTGACGCGGGCTGGCCCTCATTCGGTGCGGTCTGGATGAAGTCGCTGGCAGCCGCCACGCCGGCCCAGACGGGATCCCCAAGCACGTCGCCGTCCACGACCGGCGGGACGTCGACGGACCGCGCCACGGTCGTGCGAACGTCCGACGCCAGGGCAAAGGAAGTCGGCGGCTGAGCCTGACCGGCCGCCAGCGCCGGCGCGAGACCGATGCACACCCCTGCTATCCCGATTGCTTTCATGTCACGGTCGCCTCAAAGCTTGTATTCTGGATCCAGGATTGCGCACGATACCCGGTAATTCGCATGGCTCTGCGCGGCAAGTATAAACGGCGACGGTCCGCGTGTCGCTCCGAGCGGCGCGAAGACAATCGTTCGGGTTTGACTCGATCCATCTTTCGCTTTATATTCGCTTGCCTGGCAATCACCCGTAATTCAAGCTGGAAGGAGAGAGCGCGATGAAACAGCAACTCCAGGCCGAACTGGCGGCCGCCCTTGAGTATTTCAACCGGAGCACCAGCGCACTGACCGAAGAAGATTCCGGTTTCAGCCCAGCCGACGGGATGTTCACGGCGGCGCAACAGGTGGCTCATGCGGCACAGACCATCGACTGGTTCATCGAGGGAGCCTTCAAGCCTGAGGGATTCGACATGAACTTCGGGGCGCATGAGACGGCGGTGCGAGCGGTCAAATCCCTCGCTGAAGGGCGAGCCTGGCTGAATAAGGCGGTAGAGAACGCGAAGCAGGCGATCGACAGCCGCACCGACGAGGAATGGCGACAGCCACTGCCGGCAGGCCCGGTGATGGGCGGCGCGCCGCGGGCGGCCATCTTCGGCGCCATCACGGATCACACGGCGCACCATCGCGGGGCGCTGACAGTCTACGCCAGACTCCAGGGGAAGACGCCACCCATGCCGTATATGTAGAGCGCGTTGTATCGGAGCGTCAGTGGGATTCGCGCGTGCCACGGACGTGATGCGCGCTACACTGGAGACGCCTGAGTCACGGGACCAGCCAGTGGTCCGTTCACCCGCATGGAAGGGCATGCCGATGACTCGTCGACAGTACTGGCGCGCTAGCGTGGTCGTCCTGATCAGTCTGACCAGCCTCCAGGTAGCGGTCGCCATACAGGCACAGCCACTGGCCGAGGTGGCCCGGCTTGCCCGCTCGGCTCGAAGTCAAACCACCGGCCCTGTGCGTACTTTCACGCAAGCCGATCTTCCTGCGAGCGCGCTCCTGGAGGCGCGGCAGCCGGACGCGCTCACGAACTGGTACCGCATGCTCGCGGAAGCCGCCCTCGAGCGGGAGCGCGTGCTAGAACGGCGGCTTCGTGAAGCGCTGGCCCCTGCGCCGCCGCCTCGCATGGTGGCTCACGGCGACGCGGAGCGGGCGCCGCGGCAAGACCTGCCCTCCAGTGGGCTGTCTACCGGCGGAGGCATTCCCCTGGCGTGGGTGTACGGGACGACAGCCGGGCCCCCGCTGTATCTCGGCCAACCCATCCGCCGCGCCTGGTCCGAACACGGTGGCGAGACCGGAGGCCGTGCGCGCGGCGTCGGCGCCCGCGGCTCGCACGCCCCGTCGGCCGACAACGCCACGCCAGAACGAGGCTCCATGGCGCCTCGTCCTGAACCGGCACGAAACGGCTACGCAGAATCAAGCCGGCCCATGCAGTACGTCGCGCCCGGTATTCTGGTTCCGCGTGTCCAACCGCTTTCCAGACCTCTCGGGCGCTGACTCATCCGGGGGAGGCACCGGCCGAACGCGAACACCAGCCGGATCGCCGCACGTCCTGGTCGACCCCAAGAGCCGACGACGCTACGGCGTGGGGGGGCGCCGTCTCGAAAGACCGTAGCGCTGCGCCGCGCGTGCTCGTACACTGTGGCCACGACGCGTCGACGTGTGAGGAACGAGACAATGCGAACAGCGCACTGGATGCCGGTCCTGTACGCGGTAGCCACCGTGGGCTGGGCGCCGTTGGCCGCCACCGGGCAAGCGGTACCACGCACCATCATCGTGGAGAGCCCGGTCATGGCATCGGGCGACACGATGCCGCGGGAATACACGCCCGACGGACCGAATCTGTCTCCCCCGCTGACGTGGAGCAACCTCCCGGACGGTACACGCGAGATTGCGGTTCTCTGTTCGGATTTCGGGGCGGGCAACCCAGCGCCGTGGGTGCACTGGGTCATCTACGGCATCCCGGCCACCGCTGATGGCCTGCCTGAGGGCCTCCCTATTCTGCCGGAGACCCAGATGCCGCCGGCGTTGACCGGCGCAGTGCAGGGTCTGAATGGATGGCGGCGCCCCTACTACCGTGGGCCCGCCCCGCCGGCCGGCACGCCGCACATCTACCACTTCACGGTCTATGCCCTTGATCAGCCGCTTGGCCTTGGGCCTGGTCTCGACCGCGAGGACCTCTTGAAGGCCATGGACGGCCACATCCTTGGCCAAGGCGACCTGGTGCCTGTCTATACGCGGTTCTAGCCAGCGTCCCGAACCTCCATGTAACCAGGGATTCACCATGACCGACGAACAACCCAAGACGATCTCCCGGCGCGCGTTGCTCCGAGGCGCCGGCGCCGCCGGCGCGGTAGCGGCCGCGAGCGCCGTTGGCGTCTCGGCGGCAACGGGCGTCGCCCCGAAGGGACCCGCGGCAACGGCCGAGGTGCAGCCGACAGTGAGGGCTCCGGGCCGCGTCGTCTACGAACACCTGAGCGCGGACGAGGCAGACCTCCTGGAGGCGATTGCCGACCAGCTCATTCCGGAAGACGAGCTGGGTCCGGGCGCGCTGGCGGCGGGGGCAGTGGTCTACATCGACCGGGCCCTGGGGGGCGCGTTGTCTCGCTCCCGGGAGGCCTACCGGAGCGGATTGGCCGCGTTCGAGCGCTACTGCCGGTCGTCCCGTGGCGCGCCGTTCCGGCAACTATCGCATGTCGACCAGGTGTCTGCGCTCATCGACGTCGAGACCGGAGCGGCGACCGGAGCCCGCGCCGGGTTCGCCGGTAGCTCCGGAGCCTTCTTCGGCATGGTGCGAGACCACGTGCTGCAAGGCACGTTTGGCGACCCCTACTACGGCGGCAATCGCGACTTCGTCGGGTGGGACCTGATCAAGTATCCGGGGGTCCGGACGGCGGTCTCGCCGGCGCTCCAGACGGCGCTCGAAGCGGGCGAATTGGCAGCGAATCACCGCTCCGCCTACGACTCCGACAACTTCGAGAAAGCGGTGGTGCGTCACACCAGGAAGGAGACGCACCATGGCGACTAGGCTGCCCGGAACCGATGTGGTCATCGTTGGCCTTGGCGCCGCCGGCGGCGTCGCGGCGCTGCCGCTAGCCAACGCCGGTCTCGACGTCGTAGGACTCGAGGCCGGCAGCCGGCTCACGAAGCACGACTTCGCCCCGGACGAGATTCGCAACAACGTGCGCGACTGGCCCTTCGCGGTCCGCAAATGCGCCAGCGAGATTCCAACCACGCGTCGCACCCGAGCCGAGACCGCCGTCCAAGCTGGCAGCCACCCGATGATGAACGGGGTCGGAGGCACGACGCTGCACTACTGGGCCCAGAGTTGGCGGTTGAATCCGTGGGACTTCCGGGCGGCGTCAGAGACGATACGACGCTACGGCGCATCGCGAATCCCGACGGGCTCGACGGTTGAGGACTGGCCGTTCGGGTACGACGAGTTGGAACCGTTTTACGACCGCGTCGAACACGAGATCGGCGTGTCTGGCCAAGCGGGCAACGTGCGGGGCCAGAAGCACCCGCAGGGGAACCCGTTCGAAGGTCCCCGCGAACGCCACTACCCGATGCCGCCGCTGCGCTGGACCGGGTTCCTGAACCGGATGGCCGACTCGGCGCGAGCGCTCGGCTGGCAGCCGTTTCCCGGCCCCGCCGCGGTCAACTCCGAGGCCTATCAGGGCCGATCCGGATGCATGTATCACGGCCACTGCAACAAGGGGGGGTGCCACGTCGATGCGAAGAACTCGCCGGCCGTCACGACAATCCCGCGAGCCGAGGCGACAGGCCGACTGAAGGTGGTCACCCACGCGACGGTCACGAAAATCGAAACCG
>SXOW01000008.1 GCA_005778315.1 Acidobacteriota bacterium | reverse complement strand
GGAACGCGACGGCAGCGGACACATCGCGCGGCTCACGCCAGATGGTGAGGTCGTAGACGCGACGTGGGTCACCGGGCTCAATGCCCCGAAAGGCCTCCGGGCGCACGACGGCACCCTGTGGGTGGCCGACCTCACCGAGGTCATCGGGATCGATATCGAGAGCGCGGAGATCACGTCCAGGCTGACCATCGACGACGCCGTCTTTCTCAACGATGTGGCCACCGGACCGGATGGCACCGTGTATGTGTCGGACACCAATGGTTTTCGTATCTTCGCGGTCAGCGACGGCGCCGCCTCCGTCTTCGCCGAAGGGGACGCGGTCGAGTCGCCCAACGGGCTGCTGGTGGACGGCGGGCGTCTCCTGGTCGGCTCGATGCGTCAGGCGGCCGATGCGGAGAGCGGTCCGGGCCGCCTGTTTGCGCTCGACCTCGCGACCGGCGAGAAGACGGTGATCTCGTCCGAGCCGGTTGGCACGATCGACGGTGTCGAACTCGACGGTCGCGGCGGCTACATCCTCACGAACGTACTCGAGGGTGAGGTCGTGCACGTGGGGGCATCGGGCGAGGCGCGGGTGATCCTGAGCTTCGGCGACGACGTGGCGGCCGACCACGCCTACGACGCCGCGCGCGGGCGCGTCATCGTGCCGCATCTGTTCCAGAACAAGGTCGGTGCCTACGACGTGTCCGGTCTCTTGGACTAGCAGCGGGCAGACCGGTCTGCTAACGCGTGGGGTTGGCCACGCCGCATTGAATGGGTCCAGCCAGATGCGCCAAGCGTTGACGACGCTACCCGACAAGAACTACATCACACCGGCCGGTTTGCAGAGACTCAGAGACGAGCTGGCCTTTCTGCTGAGGAGAGAGCGGCCGGCGGTGACCCAGGTGGTCGCCTGGGCAGCGAGCAATGGCGATCGCAGCGAAAACGCCGATTATCCGTATGGCAAACGGCGGCTGCGCCAGATCGATGGCCGGATTCACTTCCTCACCAGGCGTATCGATACTGCGGAAGCCGTGGACCCGGAAGCGCCGAGGACGGGGCGGGCGGCGACCCATGCCTTCTTTGGAGCGACCGTGCGTTACGCCGACGCCGCCGGCGTGGAACGGCAGGTCAGCATCGTCGGCCGCGACGAGGTCGATCGAGAAGGTCACCACGTAAGCTGGGTGTCGCCACTGGCGCGCGCGTTGATGTCGCGCGGGCCGGGTGACTCCGCGGTCCTTCACGCGCCAGGTAATACGCAGCAACTCCAGGTGCTTGAGGTGCGCTATGAACGCATCCCCATCGCGCCGTTCAAGGAGCCACCTGGGGCGGAGGCCGCCCCGAAGTCCCCTCTTCCCAACGGCGGCTAGCGTGCCCGTGTCGGGTTGTCAACGCCCTCCGGTTCCTCACCGCGAAACACCGCCTCGATGACGCGGGCGCCTTTCATGATGGCCGTCAACGAGTAGTTTCCCTCGTGGCAGGCATGCTCGTACAGTCGGCTCTCGGTGCGGACCCAGGCATATTCACCACTAAACGGCGCCGTCCAGACCGTCGGGTCCTCGACGGTGAAGGTGTAGACCAGCGAGTCCGCGCTCTGCAGTCGGAACCACTCGGTCACCGTCATGGTCGAGCTGCCGCCTTGGAAGGTCGGCCGGTCTACGAAGTTGGTCGTCTCCACCACCAGCGTGTCGCCAGCCCACAGTCCGATCGAGTCGCCCAGCCATTTCTTGATCTCAGGCGAGTCATGCTCCGCGTTCATCCGAATGATGCGCGCGTCGTGGAGCGACTCGTTGAGGATCAGAATCGTGTCCTCGCTTTGCACGATTCGTTTGTAGTTGTTGGCGAGCGACGGCAGCATCGGCGGACCGGCGTTCGAGCCCATGCCAAGGCACCGTTCGGCGTCGGGGCGTTGTTCCATGTGGTCGAACGGCCCCGGCGCATCGAGACCGTCCTCGAGCCAGTAGGCGCTGCCGTTGTCCCGGAGGCGCTCGCGTCCGCGCCACGTCGGTGCGTCGGCCACCCTGGGCGGATATCGACCGTTCGGCGGGTCGATGAGAATCGACGTGCGCCACTCGCCGTCGACCTTGGTGACGGTCTGTCCCGGTTCGATCCAGAACGCGTTGCCGAAGACCTGGTCCCCGCCCACCGGCGGAGGGCCGCGATTGGGGTCGCTGGGCTGGTTGGAGAATTCTCTCGCCTGGCGCACGCGCCTGGCCAGCTCGTCGGCGGCTTCGTCAGGCAGGGTCATGCGCAGACCCAACACTTCCGACCGCTCGACCGGGGTCAGCGTGGCGACGTCATACGTGCCTGACAGGTCGGGGTGCCCGCCCGGTGTGTACGGAATCTCCCGACCCTGGGCGGGGGCTTCCGTGGCGAGCCCGAAACAGACCGCGGTCGAGAGCGCGGCCAGGCACGCCATGTGACGAGGCATGCATACATCCTACTTGCTCGGCGTGATTTCACTGAGCACAGCCGGCTGGGAATGCGAGGATCTCGAAGCAGTCGTCCATGACGAACTCCCAATAGTCGACCTCGGTCACGACCCTGGGGCGCACGTTCTAAACGAGTGACCCGAGGTCGGCCAAGGACCATCTGATGCTGGACCCGCGCGGTCGGTGCGGGCCGACCGCGCGGGTATCAGGAGGAGCGATGCGCGACTAGGCGAGGTCGAACCGATCGAGGTTC
>SXOW01000094.1 GCA_005778315.1 Acidobacteriota bacterium | reverse complement strand
GTGGGGCTGGTGGAGACCGCGGAGTGGCCGACGGCGTTCACCACGCGGCGGTTCTATCTGTTCTGGAAGTACGCCTTGCCAGACGGGACCCATCAGGCGGAGGTCCGTCTGGTGAATCCGGTCGACCACGCCCGGGTCACGCTGGAGGCGGTCGTCGTCTACGCGGCGGCGCCGGTGTGATCGACACCGCCGACGCCGAGCCCCTCAGTCGGCGAGCGGATGTGGCCGAAGCTGGAAGTGGACGATCGAGCTGCGCATGCCTTTGCCGCCCTCGATGTGCCAGTTCAGGTTCGACCCGTAGTTCGCCCACAGCCCGCGGCCCTTCCATCCAGCATCCGGATCGTCGATCCGTCCGTCGAGGCCCCTCGCGAAGAATCCGAGCGGGTACGGCACCCGCAACACCACCCACTCGCCGGTCTCCGGGAGCAGCGCGAGCAGTGAGTCGGAGCCCGACCCGGGCGCCATCGGGACGTTGGGGCCGAGTCCCAGCGTGTCGAACTGATCCACCCAGTTGTAGTAGTGATAATCCGCGCTGCCGGGATCCGCAACGCCCTTCATCTGCGGTCCGGGCGTGGGGTAGAGGGTCCAGCCCTCTGGACAATGCTGCCCAGTTGCCTGCGGTCCGTTCAGCACCGCGCACTTGCGTCGGTCGAAGCTCGCGATATGGCCGCTGCCGGACAGCGCCGTCCAGATGACACCGTTCCTGTCGACGTCGACGCCCCGTGGCGCGTGTCCGGTCTGTGACGGGTCGACGGCCGGATTCTCGATGGACGGCGGCTCGTACACCTCGGCCATACAGGTCTCCGGCGGATTGCTGCCTCGATCCAGACGCACGAGCCGACCGGGAAACGGCGCCGTGCGGGCAACCCAGGCGGAGCCGTCGACAGGATTGGCGATCACTCCATACGCAAACCCGTCGTCGCGGGTGTCACGGGTCGGGTCCACCGCGTCGCCGGGTTCGTTCCACGGCTTGGTGATCACGCCGTCGCCGTTGGTGTCGATGACGGTCGGGCACCAGCCTTGGGCCGCTCGCTCATCGCCAGTCTCGTCATAGAGCTTGGTGTCGAGCCAGCCCACGACGTTGGCGTCGCCGCTGAACCAGAGCGTATCGGCACCGTCCTCGCCGAACTGCAGATGGTGGGTGGCGTAGCAACTGTCGATTAGCAGCCAGGCGTGTCGCGCAGGGTCATAGGCCGAGATCTGGCGCCCGCTGCGGGAGACCGGAAAGTAGCTGGCCGACGGGTGGTCCGAACCGTCCTTGCACCAGTCGGGGTTGTCACGGCGGCGGACGGTGGAAGTCAGCCACACCCGCCCCTGGGCGTCCATCATCGGGTTGTGAGGGTTGGCCGGTGCATCGAAGATGATTTCCTCTCCCCACGCCGGCGATGGCTCGAACCCTGGTGCGGTCGGGAACATCGACGGCACCATCGCGCGCGGCTCCCGGAGGGGGACGTCGAGTTCCGTCGATTGATGCTTGGCGACGTCGGTGATGACCAGCTTGTCGTTCGTGATCGACACCCCGTAGACCATGCCACCGGGGTTGACGGTCGGGTTGCGCTTGTCGGTCGTGACCTCGTCGTGCACGTACGAGGTCTCGCCAGCCCAGTCCCACATCGTCAGCACCAGATTGCGCTCGATCCCCTGTGGTCGTGGCGGAGCCTCCGGCACCTCGCCCGCGGCGATTCGATCGCTCCAGTCGGCGAACATCTCCAGCCCTCGCTGCCGACCGAATTGCGACATCGCCGCGCTCATCTGCGACCCACGCTGTCCGAAGGTCACCCGATGGTCCCAGGCCTCGACGGTTGAGTCGAACTGTGCGAACTGGCTCGTGTCGAACGTAAACCGGTTGCCCATTTGATGGCAGAGCTGACAGCCCTGTTTCGTCTGGTCGACCCAGGCGGCCTGGCTCTGAAGCCGGGGCGAGATGCCGTTGCCGTCCTCCCCCGTGCCAGGGAACTCGCCAGGTGCTGGCGGCTCGAGGAGCGAGTACCAGTAGTTGGCCGGGTAGACTTGCGCCGCCTCCTGGGGTGTGGCGGCCGGGACCGCGTCAAGCGTCAGTGTCTGCCCCGGCCCGGACAGGACTGGCTTCGAGTCAAGCAGGCCGTAGCCGCGCACCCACACCCGATACGACGCCGCCGGAAGGTCGGGGACCAGGAACCGCCCCTCATCGTCGGTGACGACGATCTTCCGAAAGCGGGTGTCGAGGTCGTCCGTCTCCGCAATGACCCAGACTCCCGCTTCCGCGCCCGCCGGGCTCCGGACCACGCCAGACAGGTCTCCGCTCTCCAACGCGGGCTGCCACGCGATCAGCGACGTGGCGAGCAGCGCGGTGGCGACCACCGCGACCATATAGAAACGGATTCCGTGACCCATGGGGGCTCCTTAGGGGTTCGACTCTGCCACAAGCAAACAGCCGCGTCTGGATTCGATAGTGAATCTTACGCCAATCAGGGGTGCCGCGCGTCTGGCGTAGCCGTGCGAAGATTCCATCGAGGCGTGCGTGGGGATGGCCGACGGCATGGCACAACGGTTACTCGATGGCGGCAAATTGAGCGAGCTGGGGCTGCAGACGCTCACGCAGCTGCCAGGACCAGGACCAGGAGGCGGAGATGAACGTGCTACTGACCGGAGCCACCGGCTTCATCGGTTCGCGACTGCACACTCGACTGACCGCGTCCGGGCACCGCGTAACGGTCGTGAGCCGCCAGGGCGACGGTGCCGTGAGCTGGGACCCCGACGCGATCCGGGCGGCTGTCGGTGCGAACGATGCTGTCATGCACCTGGCGGGCGAGAATCTGTTTGGTCGTCGATGGAGTTCAGCCCAGAAGGCGCGGCTGCTCTCCAGCCGGGTCCAGACGACGCGGGCCCTCGCGGAGGCGGTCGCAGCCACCGGGTGTGGCGTGTTCATCACCGCCTCCGCCATCGGCTACTACGGCACCAGCGAGGACCGTCGGTTCGTTGTCGGCGACGGCCCTGGGAACGACTTCCTGGCGCGTCTGTGCGTCGAGTGGGAGTCGGCCAGACAGCCGGCCCTCAACGCGCCGAATGTGCGCACCGCGACCGTGCGTATCGGTGTGGTGCAAGGCCTAGGAGGCGGCGCCTTGCAGAAGATGCTGCTCCCGTTCAAGCTGGGCCTCGGCGGACCGATGGGTCACGGTCGACAGTGGGTCTCGTGGATCCACATGGAAGACCTGCTCGCGATGTTTGTGTGGGTGTTGGAAAACGCCGAAGCCCGTGGCGAATACAACGGTACCGCGCCCTATCCCGTCGTCAACGCTGAACTGGCTCGCACGTTGGGCCGGGTCCTGCGCCGACCGGCCGCCATCCCGCTCCCGGGCTTCGTCATGCGCCTCGCGCTTGGCGAGGTAGCAGACGTGGTCTTGAAAGGACAGCATGTCACCCCGGACCGCGCCCTCGCCGCGGGGTTCCGCTTCCGGTTCCCAACGCTCGAGTCTGCGCTGCGCGACCTCCTGTGACGGAGTGGTGCCGCAGGGGCCACGGGTGGCTACGGCCGTCTCAGAGGCCGGAAGAACGTCCGTAGATCGGAGACCAGTAACTCCGGTTCTTCAATGGCGGGAAAGTGTCCGCCCGACTCGAAAATCGACCAATGTGTCACGTTGTCCGGTAATTCGGCGACGAACGACCTCGGTATCTGGTTGCGAAAGGGGTTCCCCAGAAATTCGGCATATCCCTCCGGCACGCGGACCGGACCACCGGGAGTCCGGGGGCGCGAGCTGCCCAGTCCATTCGCGTAGTAGTAGCGAACGCTCGTCCCGATCGTGTTGGTGTGCCAGTAGATCGACACGAGCGTGAGGATTTGGTCCTTGGTGAAGCGGGACTCCACGTCTCCGTGTGAGTCGCTCCACGACCGCAGCTTCTCCGTGATCCACGCGGCCAGGCCCACTGGTGAATCGGTCAGGCCGTACGCGAGCGTCTGCGGCTTGGTCCCTTGGATGCGCTGGTATCCGGTCTCGTCGACCGACCACTGCTGGGCACGCTCGAGATACGCGCGCTCCTCATCGGTTTCCGCCTCCCGTTGGAGAACGCCGGGCGAGCCTGGCGTGTGGATGCCGACCAGTCGATCGGGGAACCGCGCGCCGAGGTGGCGCGTCACCCCCGCTCCCCAGTCGCTGCCGTATGCCGCGAATCGCGCGTAGCCCAGTTTATCCATGAGCGCCACCCACAGCTCGGCGGTTCTGGCGATGTCGGTACCGGCCGCTGGCTCGCCCGAGAAGCCGAAGCCGGGGATCGAGGGCACGATCACGTCGAAGGCATCTCCCGCATCTCCGCCGTGGGCGGCAGGGTCGCTCAACGGCGTGACCGAGGGGAGCATTTCCCAGATCGTCCCTGGCCAGCCGTGCGTCATCAGCAGCGGGAACGGTGACGGGCCACGCCCTTTCTGGTGGACGAAGTGAAGACGCTGTCCGTCCACAGTCGTGGTGTAGTGGTCGAAGGCGTTGAGCGCGGCCTCGTGGGTACGCCAGTCGTAGTCGTTTCGCCAGTAGTCGACCAGCTCCTCGAGGTAGGCTCGGTCGGTCCCGTAGGACCACGCCACCCCAGGCACGTCGACCGGCCATCGTGCAGCGGCGAGCCGACGACGTAGATCGTCGAGGGCTTCGTCACTCACCCGGATCTCGAATGGTTCAGGGTCGCCTTGCACGGCGGCGCGCGCACCGGCTGACACCGGACCACCGCCCGGCAGGCGCCCGCTGGCCGCGAGGGCCGCCGCGGCACCCGTGGCGCCCATGAGCTTCAGGAGGGCGCGGCGACTGACGGGGCGATTCGGATCTTGCATCGGTCGATCATAGACGGGATTTAGTGTCGTCTATCGTCCTTGGCAGGGCAACGATCGGTCGGTCTGGGCCGGTGCAGCGCAAGCAGGACCTTCAACACGCAACGGGGCTTCCGGTCGATTGTGACCCGCCGGCTGGCGTCGAGGACGTTCTCGGCCGGCCAACCGGGACCGCCCCGCCCGTGGCGATTGGAGGGTCGAGTCGGGGGGCGAGGGGGCGGGGCTGCGAACCGACTAGACTCCAAACGGGTGCCGTTGCTCCCGATAGACGCCGATCTGGAGACCTACTCGGGGCGTTGGTCGTCCCACTGCGCGACGCCCGGACTCAGCGCATGATCGTTCTGACGGTCCTGGGCAGGCTACCCGATGTCGTAGATCTTCGTCACAGACGAGCATCATTGAAGCACTGGACTGACGAAGCACGGTGACGGGGACGTGTTATGCCCTTGTTTGGTGGGCCACCAACGAAATCGGGTCGTCAGCCGTCTAGCAAGGTATGAACGGCCGGCCTCTCGTCCGTGCGCTTCCCGTCACCGTGGCGGATGAACCGGCCGACCGACTGGCCGCCCTCTTCGACGCCCACTACGACCGGTTGTACCGCCTCGCCAGGCGGCTCACACCCGCCGCCGACGACGCGCTGGACCTGGTTCAGGACACGTTTCTCAAGGCGGCCCGTTTTCCAGCGTCCGTCCCGCGGGGCCTGACCCGTGAGGAGGCGTGGCTCGTCCGCGTCCTCATCAATATCCGTCGGGACGAGTGGCGGAAGCAGGAGGTGCGACGGCGGTATCACCGGGCAGCGAGCCCTCTCCCCGAGGCGGACGGCGCGGACCAGGAGGCGGCGTTCATCGCGCGCGCGACCGTCTGGAGCGCGCTCGACGCGTTGCCACCCCGCCGCCGCGCTGTCGTGGTGATGCATGAACTCGAAGGACTGACGACGTCGGCGATCGCGTCGGTGCTGGCCGTCAGCGCCGTGACGGTGCGGTGGCATCTCGCCACAGGCCGCCGCGCGCTGGCCCGCGTCCTTACCCGCGTGCGACCAGGAGCAACCCCATGAAGACCACTGGAGACATCTTGCGAGACGCAGACCCATTGCGCCGCGAACTGGACCGGTCCGGGCAGGCGCGCGATCGGCTTCGGCACGAGGTCATCGCGGCCGCGACCAGCGTGCACTCGTCGTCGTCACCCCTGTTGCCCAAGCGATTCTCCGTGCTGGCTCCGCTGGTCCTGGTGGTCGTCGGTCTCATGGTGGGCATCCAACTGTGGCCACGAGAAAACGCGACGTTGCAGGCGGCGGTCCGATTCGAGGTCCGGCTCGCGACTGAAGAATCGACCCCTGGTTTGGAGGAGGCGCGGGTCGGAAACTCAGACCGGGTCGTGTATCTGTACGATGAGGTCATCGTCACGAACGAGGACATCGCACACGCCACCGTCGTTCCGGGCAACGACCAGTCGCAATTCAGCATTGAGGTGCAGCTCACGGTGGCCGGCGCTCAAAAGATGCGGGCGGCCACGGCGATGTACCTCGGACAGCCACTGGCAATCCTCATCGATGGGGTCGTCGTCACCGCTCCAATCGTGCGAGCGGTGATCGGCGACTCGGCAATCATCACGGGTGACTACGCGAGAGTCGACGCGGAGCGCATCGTTGACGGTATTGTTGGTCGATGAGCCCAGGGTCGGGACCATATGCTCACAGAGCTGGGATCAGCTTGTCCCGACGACATGGGGCGACCATCGCGTGGGCATATGCGTTGTGACCGCCGCCAACCCGCGGTTGTTCGATGTTCGGTCTGCTTGATAGGGTGATCTGCTCGTTGCTGACAACGGACGATGGCAGCTGCACGCCTGTTTGACTCACGGTTGATCAATTCTTCCCGACCTATCCGGGTTGACCATTGTCAGGGGTGTGGTTCGACCGAGCGCGCTCCACGCAGCATGAGCGCCATGCTGTAGTCCCCGGCAGCGATCAAAGGAGCGGCGCGGCTGGTAGGCTCAAGCTGACCAGTAGCGACAGGATTACGCCGCGGTGATTCCCGGGCCGTTCGCGTTCGACTACGGGAGGTTCTTCGTCGCCCCTGGAGTGGATCGCCGGCACTGACATCGTGACCGCCGCTCCTGTGCTGACGACCTGGCTGTACGATGTGATCCCGGTGGCGCTTCAGCTGGTGTTCCTGGGGTGCGCCCTCTCCTGGCTGCTTGGCGAACGACGCAGCGACCTCGTCGAGGCCCGGCGCCGCCTGCGCGTGGTCCTTCTGGTCGCCTTTGTCACGCTCGGTGCGCTCACGCTCGTGGTCGAGCGCATCGGTATGGGCTTTGGCCTGATCCCGATCGCCGCCATCTATCCTGTCCATGTCGCGTTCGCGGTCGCCGGGCTACTGGTATTGGGCGTCATCGTCTTTGCCCTGATGCGACCGGATGTCGTGCGATACATCGACCCGGAGCGTCCATCCCCGGTCGAACCGTCCTTTGACCACACCAGAAGAGACACGGACGTCGCTCGCGTGCGAGCAGCGTTCGAGGATTCTCACATCCATCGACAGATGGGACTCACGGTCAGGGATCTTTCGGTGCACCTCTCGATCCCGGAATATCGGCTGCGCGCTCTGATCCACGAGCACATGGGTTTCAGGAACTTCAACACCCTGCTGCACCACTACCGCCTGGCAGATGTCTGCCGAGCCCTGGCCGATCCTGCTCAGAACACGGTTCCCGTGCTCACCCTCGCCCTGTCGGCCGGCTATCAGTCGATCGCGCCGCTCAATCGGGCGTTCCGGGACCAGGAAGCCATGACTCCTACCGAATACCGGGCCAGAGCCCAGAATCGAGATCGATTCCGAGAAAACAGCCTCGATTCCAGTAAGTGACCAGTCCTTGAAGAATCCGACTGGAGTACCCGGCCGCGTGTTCGCGACACTGCGTGCGAGCCCGGACGGCGATAGGACTATCAGCCGACGGCGCAGCGGCCGGGCGGCGCGCCAACGCCGCGGAGGAGCCCCGAATGCGTGTCGCGGTCGCCGTACTGCTGACGGCGAACCTTGCCGCTGCTGTCGCCAGCGGACAAAGCACAGCCCCACGGCCACCAGAGCCACGCGGGCTCTTTCCGTCGTTTCGAATTACGAGCGACTATCGCTTTCAGGGGGTCCGCCTCAGTGATCGCCAGCCCGCGGTACAGCTCTCGCTCCACTGGCTGCTTCCAGAGGGCATCTACGCTGGCGTCTGGATGAGCCGGGTCGATTTCGACGACCCCACCGACACCTGGCTCGAGGTCGATCTCTATGCTGGGAGACGCTTCCGGATTCGCGGTAATGAGGTGCGCCTGGAAGCGATGTACAACTCGTTCAACGAGGGCGACGTCGGTCGGACCTACGACTTCTTCCAAGCCAAGGTGCTGGTCGACCGGAACCTCGGGCGAATCGCGTTCGGCACGACGACCGCCTTGTCCCCGAGCGGATCTTACGGCGCCGGGGTCACCTTGCACACGCACGCCCGTGCCGCAATGGACGTGACCTCCCTGGTTGCGGTGACCGGGTCGGCTGGCGTCGGGTTCGTGGAGCATCGGCGCAACCGCGCGTACTGGGACGTAGGCGTCACTACCACGCTCAGCGGTCTCTCGTTGGACCTTCGATACACAGACACCAACCTGCGGCCGGAGAGTGGTTGAGCGGCAGCCATTCGACACCCTGGCACAGGGGCGCCAGCAGCCCGTGGCCGGAACTGATGGCATGCGCACCGGTCGCGATGTGGCTACCCAAGCCTCCCAGCGGGGCCCAATTCGTCAGATCAGCGTGTGTCGTTACTTGACCGTTCGTGTGGCTGCTCAGGGCGTCAGCGGGGGCTCGGATTCCGCAACCTGCGCGGCCTGGATCGGCCATCCGCCGTCCGACGATTGGAAGCGATCCACGGCCAGATGGGCGATGGTCGAAAGACGCGCAGCGTAGCGTCTGGCGAACCGCGTACACTGAGCGGGTCGGTGGCCCGGCTGGATGTGTTGGCCCGGACTTGCAGGTATGCTGACGCTCTTGACGCCTACCCGTTGTGCGCTCGTCGGCGTCGTCGTGACCCTGCTGCTGGTGGTGTCGGCTCCGCCGCGCCTGGTGTTCGCGGGCCAGCCTTCCTTCGTGCCGTCGGTCTGGCGCTGGATACGCTCGATCTCGAACGCATCGGTGACCACGCGGCGGTCTGGGAGCAGGTCGTGCGGAAACTGCGCGGCGGCATGATGCCGCCGGCTGGCCGTCCGCGGCCCGACCCCGACGCCGAGCGTGCGCTGCTGGCGTGGCTGGAGGACGAACTGGGCGCGCCGCCGCGGCGAGGCCGAATCATGGCCGAACGACGTCGTTTCACCGACTCAACCGGGTCGAATATCGCAACGCCGTGCGTGACCTGCTGGCCCTCGATATCGACGTCGCGGAACTGTTACCGGCCGACGACTCGAGTCGCGGGTTCGACAACGTGGGGGACGCGCTTCGCTTGTCGCAGTCGCTCATGGAGCGCTACCTGGCGGCGGCCAGGACGGTGAGTCGGTGGGCCGTCGGGAGCCCCCCTCCAGCCGTGGTCTCACACACCTACCGTATTGCCACTGACATGCAGCAGCATGATCGTGTGGAGGCGCTGCCGTTCGGGACACGGGGCGGCACGCTGGTCAGCCATCTGTTCCCGCAGGATGCCGAGTATGCGCTGCAGGTCGAGCTCGTTCGTGCGACCGGCGGTCGTCTGCCGCAGCGTTTGGAGGTGACGGTGGACGGTGATCAGGTCGCCCTGGTCCTGACGCGCCCGAGCCGTCGCTGCACGGGACACTTCTTCATCGACGACGAGGTCCTGCGCGAGAGCGGCGTGACCGATCTCTCGCGCTACCTGCAAGACGGCGCGAGAGAAGAGGAGTTGATGGGGGACTTTTTTCTCTAGAACAGAGAACAGCCGGCGCTACGAAAACAACGGGCCCGGCGTCAACGCCGGGCCCCGTCTGTTCCTTGCCCCCGTTCCCCGTACGCTACTGGTTAGAACCGACCCGCGCCGGTCCAGCGCACCGGCTCCTCGCCCGTGAAGACGCGCCACGTCAGCGACGGCGCGATGGGCCGCGGCTCCTTGTCGCCGCAGTGCGCGGTGAGCATGTCGACGGCGTACACCTCGTTCGTGTTGCCCTCGTCACCATTGGAACCCCAGTTGTAGAGGATCTCGTCGCCCGCGGCGACTACGGCCCGTCCGCCGTTGTCGCTCGGTCCGCGCGTCGGCTTCGCGTTATAGCCCCATCGCGTGTCGACCTGGCGGAGTCGGTCGACAATGTAGTCCTGCCAGGGATTGTTGACGTACTTCACACCAAGCGGGCATTGCTGCGCGGGGAAGAGGTCTGGCCGCTCAGCCGTCCACTGCGCAATCTGCGCCGTCATGTTCGGAAGTCCGAGCCGCTGACCCGGAGGCGGATCGGGTGTGCGATTGCCACCGCCACCGCCCGGCGGAGGCGGAGCCGATCGCGACGTGACGAACTCGCCGATAGTCGACCACGGGCCGAACGCTCCGTCGAGCTCGGCACGAGCCCGCCAGAAGATCCGCGTGCCCGATCGTTGCGCGCGCTGCACCTGGTAGGCCACGAGCCCACCGGCGGGCGCCGTCGCGGTGCCTTCGTCGGTGCGCACCCCGAAGTCGGCCGACTCGCTCACCTGGAATCGAAGGGTGCTCAATTGCAGCACCACAAAGCGCCCGTTCGTCGGCTCAGCCAGAAGCACTGGTGCCAGCTCCGCTGTGCTCCCGTTGATGGGCATCAGGAGCCGCGGCAAGGTGGACTTGAGCGTCGAGCCGTCGGGTGCGGCCGCCACCGTGCCGCCGTCGGCCCCAGAGGGCGACGTTGGTCCGCCGCCCGTACTACTGCATGCCACAGCCCCTACCAGGGCCACCGCCGCAACTGCCATCCACACGCGCATCGTCGTCAATCCCTCCAGTCTGTATGGTCTTACTCGCCGGACCCGAGAAACGGCCCGCGCCTCTCCACCGCAAGAACTCAGCGTGGAATCGCCGGTCACGTCGCGTCTCCCCGCACGAGCGCTCGCCGTGGCGCCGGCGCCAATCGCCCGGGACGGCGGGGCCGCCGCCCAGAATACTCTGGGAAGGCCGTCCGGAGCATTTCTCTCGGAACATCGCACCACTCGCGCGGTTTCAGGTGACCGAGCGCAAGGCCGCCGACTCGCACGCGAAGGAGCCGAGTCACCTCGTGGCCGGCCGCGGCGAGCGGACGGCGAATCTCACGGTTCTTTACTTCGCGCAGTACGATGCCGAGGTGGCTCTCGCGCGACGAGGCCTTGAGCACGGTGACGCGCGTCGGCTGCAGCC
>SXOW01000093.1 GCA_005778315.1 Acidobacteriota bacterium | reverse complement strand
GATCGCATACGCCCCCGCCTTGCCGATCGGCTCTTGGCTGGCCACATACCAGGCCACGTCGGCCGGCGTCAGCGTCCGGAAGGTGACCTGGGTCGTGACGACTTCTGCCCCCCGCCATGCCGGCGACACGACCGCCACACCGGTCAACACTTCGTGGGACCGACCTGACAGCCGGGTGAGCATGGCGGCCGCGTCCGCATCATTGACCGGTTTGCCAAGCAGCTGTCCCTCCACGAGCACGACCGTATCACCCCCAAGCACGATGGCATCTGGCGCAATCGCCGTCACGCGTGCGGCCTTCTCAACCGCCAGTCGCCTGACATACTCGGAGGCGGTCTCCTCATCACGACGCCCCTCGTCGATGTCGGCAGGTGTCACCGAAAACGCGTACCCAGCCGCGGTCAACAGGTCGGCACGACGAGGCGAACGGGACGCGAGAACCAGTCGCACGGGACGGATGATACATTAGGGCCTTGACTGACCGGGGGCACGCCGGTCGGTCGATCCCAGGCCTGACCCGCAGACTCCAGCGCACCATGATCGCCGCCCACGCATGTGTCACCTCAGCGCTACGGACGCTACTGCGCGACCAGCCGCTGTCTACCGGCAAAGTGGCGTTGGCGTGGGATGCCGCCGTAGGGCGCGCGCTGGCGCGCATCAGTCAGGCCTCGCTCTCGAACGACGGCATCTTGGACGTACGGGTTCCCGACCGGCACTGGGCCAGAGAAATCCACCGCTCCGGCGGGTTGATCATGTCCCGGATCAACGCGCTGCTTGGCGACGGCGCGGTGAGGCACATCGACGTCACGATTCACTCACCACGCTGAGCGCACGCGAGGCGCCACCGGCGCCGACAGACCCGCTGTTTTGGAGAAGACAGTTATGCGAGAGTCAGTTATCGTCAGCGCCGTACGGCTTCCGACCGGGAAGTTTCTCGGCGCCCTGAAGAACGTGCCCGCACCGGAGCTCGGCGCGAAAGTGATCCGCGAAGCCGTAGCTCGGGCCGGCATCGAACCGGACCTGGTGGACGAGTGCATCATGGGCAACGTGGTCTCGGCCGGCACCGGCCAGGCGCCGGCGAGACAGGCCGCGCTGAAGGGAGGCCTCGGAGACCATGTCGCCGCACTGACCATCAACAAGGTGTGTGGTTCCGGGCTGAAAGCCGTGATGCTGGCCGCGCAGGGTATCGCAACCGGCGACAGCGATATCGTGGTCGCGGGAGGCATGGAGTCGATGAGTGGATGCCCGCACATGCTGCTCGGCGCGCGCGACGGTCTACGCATGGGCAGCGCGGAGATGGTCGACGCCATGATTCACGATGGCCTGTGGTGCTCCATCGAAAACTGGAGCATGGGTCTGGCGTGCGAAGCGGTCGTGGACCGCTACGGCGTCTCGCGTGAGGACCAGGACGCGTTCGCAGCGGCGAGCCATCACAAAGCCGCCCGCGCCGCACGAGAGGGTCTGTTTGCGGATGAACTGCTCCCGGTCGACATCCCGCAACGCAAAGGCGACCCCATTCGGTTGGAGCAGGATGAGGGCGTGCGGCCGGACACGAGCGCCGAGGCCCTCTCCAAACTACGGCCCGCCTTCAAGAACGATGGCGGCACGGTGACCGCCGGGAACGCGCCAGGCGTGAACGACGGCGCCGCCGCCGTGGTGGTCATGTCGTCTGAGAAAGCGCACGAACTCGGCTTGACCCCCATGGCCCGGATCGTTGGTCAGGCGGTCAGCGGGCTCTCTCCGAAGTGGATCCTGATGACGCCGGTGCAGGCGGTGCAGAAACTCCTGGCCAAAGTCGGGTGGGGACTTGGCGACGTCGACCTGATTGAACTCAATGAGGCGTTTTCGGCGCAGGCCCTCGCCGTAATCCGGGAACTCGGAGTGGATCCGGAGCGGGTGAATGTCAATGGCGGCGCGGTGGCTCTGGGGCACCCCATCGGTGCCAGCGGCGCGCGGATTCTCACGACACTGCTGTATGCGATGCGCGCACGGAAGGCCAGACGCGGGATCGCCACCTTGTGCCTGGGCGGTGGCAACGGTGTCGCACTGGCGGTTGAAGCGGTGGACTAGGCGTCCCCCCTTTGTAGGTCGCGACCATGGTGGCGCCATCAGCCGTCACCGCGAGTTGGGGGGTCCGGCGCCGGTCTCGAACGTGCGCGCGATTGCCCAGGTCCGGCCCTCCTGTGTGAACAATCTGCATGGCCTGACAAGGACGAAACGCGCAGTTACGCGCATCCAGGAGACATTCAAGGGAGAATCAACATTCACAGTAAGATGTTCTTTTACATACACATACGAGATATCTGCGAAAAGACTTTCGCTTGACATTCGCCTGGCACGTCCCTAGAATACGCTGACGACGACAATCATTCGTGGACGACAGGCGAGAGGGACCCCAATGGCAGACGACCGTACAACCCGTGACCGCGAGAAAGCCATCGAGATGGCCGTGGGCCAGATCGAGAAACAATTCGGCAAAGGCGCCATCATGCGGCTCGGCCAGAACGCCGTCACATCCGTAGCGAACATCTCGACCGGGTCGATCAGTATCGACCACGCGCTGGGCATCGGTGGCGTGCCGCGGGGTCGGGTGGTGGAGATTTACGGGCCAGAGGCATCAGGCAAGACCACGCTGACCCTCCAGGTTGAAGCGGATGCGCAGCGGCATGGTGGGACCGCGGCGTTTGTCGATGCCGAACATGCGCTGG
>SXOW01000092.1 GCA_005778315.1 Acidobacteriota bacterium | reverse complement strand
GTCGACATCGGCGATCCAGTGCAGCACGGCGTTGCTGAACACGGCGTCGAATTCCTCATCGAAGGTCAGCTCGGTGGCGTCCATGATGCGTGCGTCGAAGCCCCGCTCCATCGCGGCCCAGACTTGCTCGGGACTGGTGTCGATGGCGACGACCTCACACCCCGCCCGCCGCAAGCGCTCGGTCAGCGCACCGTCACCGCATCCGATGTCCAGCACGCGCTCGCCCGCCTTCGGGTCGAGCAGGTCCACCACCGGCGCGCCGAGGTCAGAGACAAAGCGGCCGTGCTGCGCATAGGCATCAGGGTCCCACTCTTGGGCCATGTCAGGCTCGACCCCTCTCTCCCGGCTTGGGGTCGTCCAGCGAGAGCGTGCCCGTGTAGATGGCCATGCCGACGACCGAGTCGATACCGGCCGCGTCCAGCGTATCGATTTCCTCACGGGTCGTGATACCGCCAGCCGCGGTGACGGGACGCGAGGTGGCCGCCGCGACCGCCCGCACCGCGTGCATGTCCGTGCCGGTCATCGTGCCTTCGCGGTCGACATGGGTGTAGAGGAATTCGCCGCAGAATGGTTCGAGGGCCTGGACCGCCTCGACCGCGGTCACGGCCACCGGCTCGGTCCACCCGCGGATGACGACACGGCCCGCCTTGCTGTCGACGGCGGCGATGACGCGCTCCGCGCCGACCGCGTCAGCCAGGGACTTGGCAAAGGCCAGGTCCGGTTGACCGTTGCGGAACAACGACGAACTGACGATCACGGCCACCGCGCCATACCCCAGCACTTCCTGGGCCCGCTCGATCGAGCGAATACCACCGCCGACGCGGCAGGGCAGCTGGGGTGCGACCTGCCGCACCAGCGCATCGTTGGTGCCGGTCCCCAATGCCGCGTCGAGATCGATGAGCTGGACTTTGGGGAAGCGGGAGAAGCGCGAGACCCAGCCGTCCAGGTCGTCGCTTTCAATCGCCAGACGCTGCCCCTGGACCAACTGCACGACTTTTCCGCCCTTTAGGTCGATGGAGGGGATGAGCATGATGCCGCGGCGCGCGCCAGGTGGTCAGGTGATTCTGACCGGTATGCCATGACTCCGGAGATGTGTTTTGAGATCCGCGACGGCGTGCTCCGAGTAGTGAAAAATCGACGCAGCCAGCGCCGCGTCGGCCTGCCCCGTCGTGAAGACATCGACGAAGTGGTCAAACGTACCGGCGCCGCCGGAGGCGATGACCGGGATCGGCACCGCTGACGAGACGGCCGCCGTCAGTTCGCAATCGAAGCCAGCTTTGGTGCCGTCCTGATCGATTGAGGTGAGCAGGATCTCGCCCGCACCTCGGTCGGCCGCTTCTTGCGCCCATTCGACGGCATCACGTTCCGTCCCCTGCTGACCACTGCGGACATAGATTTTGAACCGGCCTCCCACGCGCTTTGTGTCAATGGCCACGATCACGGCTTGGCTTCCGTAGCGTTTGGCCAGGGTGGTGATCAGGTCCGGCTGAGACAGCGCGGCGGTGTTGATACCCACCTTGTCCGCACCGGCTTCGATCGCCGCCTCAGCATGAGCCTCACCGCGAATTCCGCCCCCGACACACAGCGGCAGAAAGATCTCACGCGCGACCGCGTCGATGGTTTCAGCCAGCGCCTTCCGCTTCTCAATCGTGGCGGTGATGTCGAGGATGACGACTTCGTCGATGCCCTCGCGGTTGTAGCGCGTCGCCAACTCGGCGGGGTCGCCGGCATGACGCAAACCTTCGAAGTTGACGCCTTTGACCACGGCGCCGTCACGGACGTCGAGACACGCGATGATCCGTTTGGAGAGCATGGGCTACAACGCCTTCTGCAGGAAGTTGCGCAAGATGCGGAGTCCGACGTCCGATGACTTCTCGGGGTGGAACTGCACGCCCCCGACGAGACCGCGCTCCACCGCGGCGGCGAACTCGACGCCGTAGCGGGTGGCGCCCACGCAATCCGCCGTCACAGGCGCCGCAAACGAGTGTGTGAAGTACACCTGGGCTCCCTTGGCGACACCATCCAACAGCCAGGACGGTCTCGTGACCCGCAGTGTATTCCACCCCACGTGCGGGACCTTCAATCGTCCGCCGACCCGGTCCGACCCGCCGCGGTGCTCCTCCGGCGTAGCATCTTCCTGATCTGTGATCAGCGAGCACGTCCCTGGCAGCATCTGGAGCCCGGGGTGGCCCGGGGCTTCGGTGCTTCCGTCGAACAACCACTGCATCCCCACGCAGATACCCAGCATCGGACGCTGCCGTTCGATGTGGGCTCTGATAGCGGCTCGCCAGTCGGCGCCCAGGGCGGCGGTGACTTCGAAGTTGCCGACGCCGGGGACGATGATGCCGTCCGCCGCATCCAGTTCGGCCGGACGTGTCGGCGTGGTGGTCGGCGCGTCCAGATGCGCCAGGGCCTTGCGGACCGAGGTCAGATTGCCGGCGCCGTAGTCGACCAGCGCGATCATAGGAGCCCCTTCGTACTGGGCAGTTGCCTGGCCATTCGCGGATCCTTGTCGCACGCCACCCGCAGGGCCCGGGCGAACGCCTTGAACAAGGCTTCAATCTGGTGGTGACTGGAACGGCCGTAGAGCACCTTCAGGTGGACGTTGGCGCGGGCGCCCTGCGCGAAGCCCTCGAAGAAGTCCTGCAACAGTTCAGACTGCAGGTCGCCCACGCGCTGAACCCGGAGACGCAGGTCGACGACGGCGTGGGGACGACCACTGAGATCGATGGCGGCGACGCCCAAGGTCTCGTCCATCGGCATCACGAAGTAGCCGGCCCGATTGATGCCCCGGCGCGAGCCGATCGCTTTGGCCACCGCCTCGCCGAGCGCGATGCCGACGTCCTCGACGGTGTGATGCTGGTCGACGTCGAGGTCGCCGTTGGCATCGATGTGGAGGTCGAAGCCGCCGTGTCTGGCCATCAACTCGAGCATGTGGTCGAGGAACCGGATGCCCGTGCTGATGGTGTACCTCCCGCGGCCCTCGATACCGAGACGGATCGTGACCTGCGTTTCGGCAGTGTGTCGGTCGATGCGTGCGCGTCTCATGGTCGCGTGTCTCGCCGATAGGGGTCAGACGGCCGCAGCGCGTTCGACCCTGCCGCTGCGGAGGCGTACTCGGACGGATTCGGCATGGCCCGTCAATCCTTCGGCGTCTGCTACGGGAAGAATCGTCGGGGCCAGGTTCTTCAGCCCCGCCTTGGTCAGCCGCTGGACACTATGCACGTGGACGAAGTCAGCGGCGCTCAACCCGCCACGGAACCGAGCGGCCCCACCGGTTGGGAGCACGTGGTTGGAGCCGGTCGCGTAGTCGCCGGCCGCCTGGGCGCCATACGGTCCAACCAAGACGGTGCCCGCTCTGGTGGCCGCTCGGGCCACATCTTCTCGGTCGCACACCAGGTGTTCGGGCGCGATCTGGTTCGCCAGCGCGATGGCCTCATCGACGGTCGTGGTCACGACGATCACGCCGTGCTGGCGGAGAGACTGTCGAGCCGGTCCGGTGGCGGGCATCTGCGCTTGCACCTGTTCGGTGATGCGTTCGGCCAACGACGGTTGGGTGGTCAACACCATCGCTCGCGCGTCCGGGTCGTGTTCGGCTTGCGCGATCAGGTCGGCCGCGATCCAGGCCGGGTTGCCGCCGGTGGCCACGATGACGATCTCGGTCGGGCCGGCGTAGAAGTCGACGCCGCAGTCGGAGGCGACGAGCGCCTTGGCGGCCGCGACGAACCGGTTGCCCGGTCCGACGATCTTGTCCACCTTCGGGACCGTCTCGGTCCCGTAGGCCAGCGCTGCGATCGCCTGGGCGCCGCCCAGTCGGAACAGTCTCGTCACATTGACGATGGCCGCGGCCGCCAGCACGGTTGGGTCGGGCCGTGGACAGACCACGATGGTTTCGGCGACCCCAGCGACCTGAGCCGGGATGGCGGTCATCAGGAGTGACGACGGCAAGGGGTAGCGTCCAGCCGGGACGTAGCATCCCACGCGATGGAGCGGGCTGACGCGCTGTTCGACTTTGACGCCGGGCACGACCTGGGCACGCCACCCTCGTGGGACCTGTCTCCTCGCGATCCGGCGAATGTGTTTCGCCGACGTGCGCAGCGCCGTGCGAAGGGCCGGGTCGATGGCCCGCAGACCCGCTTGCATCTCGTCGCGGTCGACCTCCGCCGGCGCCTGCAGTTGATCGAAGCGCCGCGCATAACGCAGCAGGGCCGAATCGCCAGACCGACGCACCGTGGCGACGATGCGTCCGACCCGGCGAGCGATAGCCGGGTCAGTCTCTTGCCGGCGGTCGATCAGTCGGGAGACAGCCTGGTGATCGGAGAGGGCGATGATACGCATGGGACCGGTCTAGAGCACGATCTTGTTGAGTGGGTACTCCACGATGCCCTCGGCGCGGGCGGTCTTGAGCTTGGGAATCAGCTCACGCACCGACGACTCCTCAAGCACGGTCGTTACCGCGACCCACGCCTCGGCGTCCCCCTCCTGCGGGCTCAACGGCGATACCGTGGGACGCTGCAGTGCGGGTAGCAGCCTGACGACCGCGTCCAGGTCAGCTGCGCGCACGTTCAGCATCATGCCGACCCGACCTTGTGCTTCAATGGCCGCCCGCAGGAGCAGGGCAATGTTGTCCAGCTTCGTCCGCTTCCACTCGTCTTCGAGGGTCGCGGCGTTGGCGATCAGTTGCGGGTTCGACTCGATGACCGTGTCAATAATGCGTAGCCGGTTGGCGCGCAACGTCGACCCGGTCTCCGTGGCTTCCACGATCCCGTCCGCCAGGCGCGGTGGCTTGACCTCTGTCGCTCCCCAGGAGAACTCGACTTTGACCGGTACCCCGAGCCGCTGGAAATAGGCTTCGGTGACTTGTACCAACTCCGTGGCAATGGTCGCGCCGGCAAAATCCTGCGGTGTCCGGAATCTGGAATCTTCGGGCGCGGCCAGCACCCATTTGACCTTGCGGAAACTCTGCTTCGAATAGACGAGATCGGCAATCGGAACCACCGTCGCTCCGGTCGCCGCTTTGTTCTCGGCGATCCAGTCTTGTCCCGTGAGCCCGGCATCGAGCGCTGCGTCCGCCACATACCTGGCCATCTCTTGCGCGCGGATCAGCGTGCACTCGATCTCCGGGTCGTCGATGGTCGGGAAATAGGAGCGTGAGCTCGTGTAGATATTGAAACCTGCCTGCGCGAAGAGCTGGACGGTGGCGTCCTGCAGCGAGCCTTTGGGAATACCGAGTCGTAGCGTCTTGCTAGCCATTGGTTGATGTCTTGCCTGGTCTTGTAAACAAGCGGTCTGGTTGCGGTGCCCTGGACCTGCACGCGGGTTGCGAAGGGGACGCTACTGGTCCTCGGCCGTGAGGGCTCGGGAGAAGCAGGTGCGGTCACCGGTGTGGCACACATTCCCGTCGCCGTTGCGAGTGACGCGGAGCAGGACCGTGTCGTCGTCGCAGTCGACCAGAATCTCCTGTACTGCCAGCGTGTTCCCTGACGTCTCGCCCTTCATCCAGAGCTTGTTGCGCGTACGACTGAAGAAGGTCGCGAACCCTGTTTTCCGGGTCAGTGCTAGCGCTTCGTCGTTCATGAACCCGACCATCAGGACTTCGTTGCTGGTCGCGTCCTGAATCACGGCGGGAATCAACCCATCGAGCTTCGCGTAATCCATGTGTCCTCATCCCTCTTGACCGGCGCGTGCGCGGGGCCGACACGTAGTCATAAAAAAAACCCCGCCGTTCGTGCTGGCGGGGCCGGGTTCGTGCGCAGTGTGCTGTTAAGCCGTGTGCTTACGTCACGCGCGGATGTCCCGGCTCGCGGCCATCCCGGCCCGCGGAGCAATGATGTCGGTGCGAACGGTGATGACGGTACCGTAGCGGCATGAGCCACGTACCGTATCCTACGTATGTCGGACCTGTCAACGTTGGTCGTCACGCTGGCTGCGGCGGCTCGGAGCACAGGTGCGGCGCATTGGAGACCTGTCACATGACTGATTCGAGACGGCGATATCGCCGGGAGCGCCACCTGTTCTCCCGTCGCGCGTTTCTGGCCGGCGGCGCCTCCCTGATCGCGGCGCCGGCGGCGCCGCTCATTGGCCAGCCGAGACAGACACCGCGCTTTGCCGGTCCGCCATTCAGCCTGGGCGTAGCCTCAGGTGATCCCACGGCGGACGGGGTGATGCTGTGGACTCGCCTGGCGCCCGTTCCCCTGGAAGGGGGCGGGATGCCTGACGAGGCGGTCGAGGTGCAGTGGACGGTGGCCGCCGATGAGCACATGACCAGGGTGGTCCAGCGGGGCACCAGTATCGCGCTACCAGACCGGGGTCACGCCGTGCATGTTGAAGTCAGGGGGTTGGAGCCAGACCGCTGGTACTGGTACCGCTTTCGAACCGGTTCCGAGGCCAGTCGCGTCGGCCGCACCCGCACGCTGCCCGCCGCCGGGTCGCCGGCTGGTCAGCTACGCATGGCCTTCGCCTCCTGCCAGCACTACGAGATGGGATACTTCACCGCGTACCGACACATGGCGGCGGAGGACCTCGACGTGGTGTTTCACCTCGGCGACTACATATACGAGTATGACGGGCGCGATGGGCGGGCTCGAAAGCACCCAGGCGACGAGATCGAATTGCTGCGCGACTATCGGAATCGGCACGCGCTGTACAAGCTCGACCCCGATCTGCAGGAGGCGCACGCGCGATTTCCGTTCATCGTCACCTGGGACGACCACGAGGTCGACAACAACTATGCCGACGGGGCGTCGGAGGAGGAGGGGTTCGCGTCCGAGCTCTTCCTGCGTCGACGGGCCGAAGCCTATCAGGCCTACTTCGAACATATGCCGCTGCGGCCTGGCTCCACGCCGGTCGGCCCGCAGATGCAGTTGTATCGGCAGTTCGAATACGGCGACCTGGCGTCGTTCTTCGTCCTGGACACCCGACAGTACCGGACCGACCAACCCTGCGGCGACCAGCAGGGCGCCGCCTGTGCGGGTGTCTCTGACCCGGCCGCGACGTTGCTCGGTGACACCCAGGAGCAGTGGTTGTTCAATGGGCTGGACCGATCGCCAAGCCGGTGGAACGTGCTGCCGCAACAGGTCATGATGGCGCGCATCGACCTGGCGCCAGGTGCCGACGAAATGATCAGCATGGATCAGTGGAGTGGGTATGACGCCGCGCGTCGACGACTGATGGAGTTTCTGGCGTCGAGACGCCCTGCCAACCCCATTGTGCTCACGGGGGACATCCACACCAATTGGGTCAACGACCTGCGAGTGGACTACGCCGGAGAGGGGTCGCCGGTGGTGGGCACCGAGTTCGTTGGCACGTCGATTACATCGGGGGGCGATGGCTCCGATGTGCGGGCCAACACGGCCGGGATACTGGCCGAGAATGCGTCCGTACGCTTCTTCAACAACCAACGGGGCTATGTGCGTTGTGTCGTCACGCCGGAGCGCTGGACCTCAGACTATCGCGTGCTCGAGTATGTCACCCACCAGGGCAGCCCGATCTCCACACGCGCCTCTTTCGTCGTGGAGAACGGTCGCCCAGGCGCACACACCGCCCGAATGCAGGGCAAGGCCGTAGCCTTGCCGAATCCACTGTCGCGCTCAGAACTGGACGCGAATCCCCGCGAACGCGCTGCGGGGCGCCCCGGGTGACAGAAATCTGGGATCGTCGGCGTTGGGGGCTTCGTGCAGAGGGATTTCGAGTTCTGCGAGCAGCCCAAAGGATTCGTAGTCGCGGTTCGCCAGATTGTCGATCCGCACGAACAGTTCTACGGCGTCGGTGACTCGATACGACGAGCGCAAGTTGACCACCGCGAAGCCCTCGACGGGTGATTGGTCGTTGCCCTCGTCTCCCAGAAAGACACGACTGGACGACACGAGCGTTTCCAGGGCCACGTCCCAGGCCGGCGTCAGCGCGAGGCCGACGCCGGTCTTGAGGGTGTGACGCGGGATGCCGGCGAGCCTGTCTCCGGGTCGCACCTCGAGCTGGCCATCGTCGTTCGTCGCATCGTTCACCTCCGCGTTGCCCGGCAGGTCCAGGGGCGACTCGAACGTCGCCTCGACCCATCCGTAGCTGGCGAACCAATTGACGCGACCAAGGCGTCCATGGAGATCCGCATCGAGTCCGGTCCGCTGGGTGTCCCCGGCGTTTTGAAAAAAGCCGCTCCCAATCAGCCGGGTCGAGGCGACGAACAGAATGTCGTCGTTGATCCGGGTGCGATACCATGAGGCGGACCAGTCGAGATGACCGTCAGTGAAAAGATGGTCGCCTCGTAGCCCGCTCTCGAACGACTTGGCGACCGGCTGGTCCAGCGGCGGGTCGGAGAGAAACGCGTTTGGCACCCGGCACGGTTCGTCCGGGTCGGCGCAACTCAGCTCCGCCGCAGTCGGGGCCCGACTCGACTCCGAGTAGCGCCCGAAGACCGATACGTCGTTGTGCCATTCGAAGACCCCACCAACGCTCGGGTTGAACCGGCTGAACGCGTGGTGTCCGTTCAACCGCGTGCCGAGCCGGTCGATGATGTCGATGCGCGCATGATTGAGGCGTCCCGATACCGTGAGATGCACCCGGTCGGTTGCTGACCAGGTGTCGCTGTAGTAGACGCCCAGCGTGCGATTATTGGTGGCGAGGTCTGTGTTGAACAGGTCGTCCGGCGATTGTCCGAAGATGCCGGCGAACAGACCCGAGCCCGCGACGGAGCGCTCGTCGGTCAGCGTGCCGACCTCGCTATTCGATGCGAAGACCACGTCGGCCAGATCGGCCGACGCGCCCAGGACCAGCACATTGTTGTCGCGGGTCGCGGAGGCTTGCACGGTGGCGCCCAACCCTTGCGACTGGGTCGATGTGCGGTTGAAGGCGGCGTCCCCAACCGCGTCGGCGTCCGTAATAAACACGCCGGTGCGCGTATCGACGAGCGGTTCGTCGGGTTCGGAAGGGCCGAGGTCATCGTCATCCTCATCGGCGTCGCCCACTGGCCGGCACAGCGTGTTGAGGGGAGCGCCGTCGGGGAGCGCGTCGTCATCACACACCGCGAAGTCCGCTTCGTCGCCGTTCAGGGTGTTGCGGTCGAGGTCGCGGTAGTAGCTGGTGACCTGCAGCGACCACGTGTCGGAGGCGGCGAAATTGAAGCGCCCCTGGACGAAGCCGAGTTGGTTCTCGGTCGTATCCGGAAAGGTGAAGACCGCGGAGCGGTCGACCGCTAGCAATTCGATCGGCGCTGCACTGTTGCCGTTGAGACTGGTGTTCGCGTAGGTGACGTTCACACCCGCGTCCAGCCGGCCGGCCCGATAGGCGAGATCGGCCACGGCCTGGTTGACGGTGGACGGAGACGCCGCACGCCACCCCGTTTCGTCGAATCGTGTGGCGCCGGAGT
>SXOW01000091.1 GCA_005778315.1 Acidobacteriota bacterium | reverse complement strand
TCGGTCGTGTCGAGCGCCAGTGGAAACGCGTCGACGCCAGCGAATTCCTTGAACAGGGCGCACTTGCCTTCCATGACCGGCATGGCGGCGGCTGGCCCGATGTTCCCCAGACCAAGCACGGCGGTGCCGTCAGTCACTACCGCGACCGTGGTCTTCTTGATGGTCAGCGTATAGGCGTCCTCGGGACGTGCGTGAATGGCCATACAGACCCGGGCCACGCCAGGGGTATAGACCATCGACAGGTCATCGCGGGTCCGGATCGGCGACCGGCTCACGACCTCGATCTTCCCGCCCAGATGTAGCAGGAACGTGCGGTCAGAGTAGTGAAGCAAGGTGAACCCATCAAAGTTCCGCAGGCCAGTCAGCAAGGTCGTGGCGTGGCTGTCGTCGCGGCAATTGATCGTGAGGTCGCGCACCATCATCCCGTCGCCGACGGAGACGAGGTCCACGGAGCCGATATCGCCGCCGAGTCGGCCGATTTCCGAGGCCAGCCGGCCAAGCATGCCGGGGTCATTCTTGAACTGGACACGAACCGTCAGGCTGTTGCTGACATTGGGTGTGTCGCCCATGCGGTATCTCCTCATCTCGCCCGGGACCAGGGCTCTGTCCGTGGTCGGGCTCTCTCCGAGATGACGCGGTGCCGTCGCGCCGTGTGTGCATCCTATCGCAGACGCTGGGACGCCGCCCTGCGAGCCACAGGCGACACCGCGACGACGGACAGGAGGCACGGTCGACCAGCCGAGCCGACCTACGCGCGCAGGTCGTAGCACCGAAGGCGCGGGCCGGCGCCGGTCAAGAGATCCGGTGTGTTTTGTACGACGTACAACAGGCCGCGGCTGAGGACCGGCAGCGTCCAGGATTCTTGAGCGGCGGCAAGCCACCCGCGTGAAATCTCGCGATATCCGTCCGGCGTCAGGTCAAGCCACAGCAGGTGGCCCAATTCCCCAAGGGCCAGAAAGTGCCCGTCTACCGCCAGGAGCGACCCCCGCGCGGTGCCGACGGTGGCCTGGCGCTCGCGGCCGCCCTGCGTAAACGTCTCGGTCCACTGCGGCACTTCGCGCCAGACCACCCGACCGTCCTCGACGTCGATACACGCGAGCGACGCGTCGCCCTGGTTCCGGCCGTCGAAGCCGTACAGGTAGCCGTCTTGATGGATCGGCGTGTTGAAGTGGAGCGCGAACTCCTGGGTGGTCCAGACCACGTCGTGAGAGAAGTCCGGGAGAATGCGCAACAAGGCGCCGCCGGTACGGTAGCTGGCTGAAACGAAGACCCGGTCTCCGAAGACGACGGGGCATGACGCATTGACCGACTCATAGGTCCGGCTGCGCCAGGGGAACTCGAAGTCCAAGGCGCCATCGGCCGGGTTGATGCAGAGCAAGCCTCCGGCCGGTGGCGTGGACTCGCCGCCGGCAAAGACGAAGACGCGCGGTTCGCCATGCACGACAGCCGGGATGGGCGACGCGTAGCTGGGTCCCCAGGTGCCGGCGCGCCACATCTCCCGTCCCGTGGCGCCGTCGAAGGCGACCACGCACGCGCCGCCGGTGCCGCCCACGTTGACGATGAGCTGTCCCGCGTGGGCGAGTGGCGTGGACGAAATACCAAAGAAATCCTGGCTGACCTTGTAGTCAGTGCGAAGGTCGCGGGTCCAGAGTCCGTCGCCGGTCACCAGGTTGAAACAGTGGAGACGGCCCTCGGCGCCCATGGTATAGACCCGGTCGCCGTCGATGACCGGACTGGAGCGGGGGCCGTCGTTGTAGCCGTAACGATCTTCGTACGCCGTGGCATACCGAGACTGCCAGCGCACTTCACCAGTCTGGGGATCCCGGTTCTCGACCACTTCCTGATTGTCGAGCCGGTGCAGGAACAACAGATGTTCGCCGACGATGGCGGGGGAGGTGTAACCGGTGCCTTTCTCCATCTCCCAGAGGAGTGGTGGTGGCAACTGCCGGCTCAGATGTGTTTCGGTCGAGACCGCGTTGTGGGTGGGGCCGAGAAATGAGGGCCAGTCGTGGGTGCGCGCGTCCGGGTCGAGGGGCTTAGGCTCGGTGGTGCTGGTCTGGCCCCAGCTTATCCCGACCGCCGCGGCGTGGCAGACGAGGGTCTTGAGCGCAACTCGCCGCGAGATAGTCAGCATGCTTGGACGCAGTCCGGCATTCCGGTGACGGGCGCAGCTCCGCCAGAGATCCGGGTCAGGCGGCCTGGATGTGTTGTTAGAAAAAAAAGACCAGGGGGCACAGCCCCCTGGTCTGCCCTGAGGGCGCGTCAGTGGCTCAGGCTAGTTGCCGAGCTTGACGACGTTCTCCGCGGCCGGGCCCTTGAGGCCCTGAACCACGTCGAACTCCACACGCTCGCCTTCGGTCAGGCTCTTGAAGCCCGAACCCTGAATGGCGGAGTGGTGGACGAAGACATCCTTTTCCCCATCATCACGCGTCAGAAATCCGAAACCCTTTGCATCGTTGAACCACTTCACCGTGCCCGTATTTGCCATGTTCTTCCTACACGTCTTGTTCGTCGGAGATCGGTCTGACCGCGTACTGCCGACTACTTGAATGCGCGGCGAGCGCCGCACGAGTGACCCCACCCCGAGGGGTGACGCCGTTACAGCAACCACTAGCATACTCGGAAGGGTCGACCCTAGGTCAAGCGATAACCGACAGAAAACCGACAGGTCATGAGGGCGTCGCCCGCTATAATCCTCCTTCTCGCGGGCGTCCGACGACGCTCTGGTGAGAACCGGGAAGAAAGGAAGATCACGTGCCGACAGACGCCCCCAAGAGTGCGATTGAGCTGGTGATGGAGCGGCTGCGAAAGCAGGACGCGACCACGAGCAGCGAACCGACGCCGCTGACCGAAGGCCAGAAGCTGGCGATCGCCGCCGCCAGGCAGCACTACGAGGCGAACGTCGCAGAAGCGGAGATTCTGTATCGGTCGACCTTGGCGGTGACGCTCGACCGAGGTGCCCGGCAGCAGCTGGATGCGAACCACCGACGGGATCTGGCGCGGTTCGCCTCCGCCCGAGACCGGAAGATCGCGGCCGTGCGCCAGGGCGAACCGACCGCATGAAGGCGGTCATCGCGGCGCTCACGCTCGTGAACTTCCTGCTGCTGATTCCCGGGGTCACGCTGCCCATCTACAGCGTGACCATCAAGACCGAGGTAGAGGCGTCCATCATTCCGGATCCGGTCGAGGTGACCGTCTACGAGCAAACCCGGTCCATTTTGGGCACCGTGCGTGAACTGTGGGAGTCCGGCGACTTCCTGGTGTCGTTGCTGATCCTGCTGTTCAGTATCGTGGTGCCGGTGACCAAGGGCGGCATGTTGATCGCCTCCCTCGCCACCGTGTCTGATGCCGTGAAGGGTAGGCTGGTGTCGATTGTCGACCTCATTGGCAAGTGGTCGATGGCCGACGTCTTCGTGGTCGCGGTGTTCCTGGCCTTTCTGGCCACGCGCAGTCAGGCGCAGACCAACAGCTTCAGTGTTCCGGTGTTGATTACCCAGGTGGACGTCAATATGGCCACCGAACTGACATCGACGCTGGGTCCTGGCTTCTACTACTTTCTGGGGTACTGCCTCTTCTCCGTCGCGTGGACACAGGTCCTCCGCCACCGAATGTCGGAGTAGGGTCAGCCCGACCGGCGTCGCAACGGGAAGACAGTGTCGCCGCGGTCGGGGCGACGGAAGGAAGGTGAGAGATGGCCTCACGCCGCCTCCGGGACGGTAGCCACCGTCACCTGTCGGCGTCCCGCCACCTGTGCGGGTCTCGGTGAAGCTGCGGGTCCGTCTAGAAGCTCCACACGCTGGTGGCGCGTTCCGCGTTCCACGTACCCTGGCCGGCCACGTCGCCGTAATCGCAGGTGCCCTCGATGTGCCCGCCGACAACCTGGCCGCGAAACGTGACCGGCGTTCCGTCCTGAATGGTGAACGTCAGTTCGACGGTGCCGCCCGTCACGGTTCCGGTCAGCGGGCGGGTGCCATACGACCCGTCGTAGTGGCCCGTCACCAGGTCGTCGTCTTGGCGGAGGACGAACCGGATCGTCGACCGACCGGTCTCGGGGAGCCGCACCCGTACCCGCCATGTGCCGGTGAGATCGCCCCGGTCGTGGTCGGCGGGCAGTGCCCAGACGCCCAAGATGAGCACGGCAAACAATGCCGCGGTGCCGCCTGCGACCTTTTGTGGAGTGGACATCGACCTGTTTCGTCTGACGGAAGATCGGCCTTGTCAGTTCCCTGTCAGCGCGCCGCTTCGGGTTCACGCCCCGCGCGCACTGCTCGGGCGGCTATCGAGTCGATCCGTCGCGGGGTGAGCCTGTCGCGAATTCCTGCCGGAGTGAATCGGTGTCCCAGTCGGCGTCTCGATGGTCGCTCTTGTCCGCAAGGTCGCCGAGCATCATTTGTTCGAGGTCTTCGATGCGCCGCCTGGCCGTGTCGAGGTATTGCGGCCGGTCGTGTCGCATCATGGCCAGTTCCCGCAGCGCCAATTCGTCGTGATGTCGAAACGTGAGGGCGGCTCGCTGGGCCTGATACGCCCGAAAACCAAGGTACCGCAGCGCTCGCACGCCCATCTGCAGTGATGATTCCAGCGTGTCCTGGAACACGTTGACGATGCCCGAGTCGATCAACTCGTAGGCGTCCTGCCGTCCGCTGGCACGCGCCAGAATGGTGAGCCTCGGGAAATGGACTCGGGCGGTCTCGACCATTTCACGCACCTTCACCGGGTCGTCCAGCGCGAGAATGAGGAGGGTGGCCTCATCTGCTCCGGCGGCGCGCAACAGGTCGTGACGTGTGGCGTCGCCATAAAAGACCCGCAGTCCGAGTTTCCGCAACAGATCCACGCGGTCAGAGTCGATCTCCAGCACGGTCGTGCCGACCCCATTCGCCCGAAGGAGGCGTCCGACGAAGAGGCGTCCCAGCACGAGCAGAACCAGAAGCTTGCCGACCATCAGCGCGGCCATGAGACCGACGATGTCGCCCGGGCGACTCGCGACCAGACCGAAGTCGATGGCCGCACCGACTGACACGAAAAACAGGCCGAGCAACAGACCCTTGAATGGTTCGATATCGCTTTCGAGTCCGCGCGAAAGAACGGCTGCACCAGGAACCGTCCTGCCAGGACGATGGTCGCCACGGCGCCCAGCACCGCCGACGTCTGGGCCCACGGGGGAAGGCCCGTGACCCAACTGGTGGTGTGGGCATTTCCCGCAGCGGTCGCTGGTTCCGCCACCGCGAGTAGCGGCAGCATGGCCAGAATCGGGATCACCGCCATGTCCTGAAACAGCAGCACAGAAAACGCGCTCTGGCCGCCGTCCGTATTCAGCAGGCCCTTTTCTTTCAAGCTCTGGAGCACGATCGCCGTGGAAGAGAGGGCCAACGTCATCCCCACGCTGGCGTGGAATACCAGTGCTGCAGCAGAATCGTTGAGTGCGCGTCGATCAGTCGCTGCTCGCGGTCGACGTCGATATCGAACTCGGGATACGCCTCGTAGAGGTCGTGGAAGGTCACGCCCGGCAGACCCTGGACCGCTTCGATCAACCGCGCGTGAACCCTGGATTTCTCCACGGCGGGGTGGGCAAAGAGCGGCAGGATGGCGCGGGCGGTGGGCATGCGTGAGCGAACCTGGGCCTGACGGAGGTCACCCAGGCTCTGGCGACGCACGGTATCACAGGGCGCGCCGTCGACGCGCTATCATGTCTATCCACACGATGCCTTCGCCTCGCCCGCTGGATCGGGTCTGCCTGTGCGTGCATGCCGCGCTTGTCTCCGGTCTCCTGTTGTCGCCACCACCGGTGCGCGCTGCCGCCGCGCAGCCGTTGCAACTGGTCCACGTGTCTGAGGGGCGCCTCACCGTCGCCGCCCACGATGCGGGGCTGCGCGCACTCGTCGAGGAGGTCGCGCGCGCCATCGATCTGCGCGTCGAGGGAGCAGACGTCCTACATGGCGACGTGACGGTCCGGTTTCGCAGGCAGACGCTCGAAGCGGGTCTGGCGCAGATCCTCCGTGGCTGGCAGTACACGATCGGGTCTGAGGTCATCGCCACCCCAGGCAGTCCGGAATCGACGGTCACGAGGCTTCGCATTGTGGGTGCGGCGTCCGGGTCGGCCCGAGCGCCGGACGCACCTGCGGCACCGGACGCACCAGTCGGTCTGCCACCTGTGCACGCCGCGGCGACTCAGTCCGGCTCAGGCCCGGTCGACCAACTTCTGACGAGTGCTGACCCGAGCACCGCTCGACGAGCCGGTCTGGCGGCCCTTCGGGACCCGGACCGTGAGGTGCGCGCGGCGGCCGTCGGTGTGTTGGGTGCCCGCGGTGGCGAGCATGCGGTGACCCTGCTCGAAGTCGCGCTTCGCGATTCGGAACTGGGGATCCGATTCGCGGCGGTGCATGCGCTTGGCCTGATCGGCGGCCCTCGGGCCGCTCGAGGCTTGACGGCGGCGATTCATGACCGTTCACGGGGCCTCCGTCTACGAGCGGTGGAGGTGCTCGGGCGTATCGGTGGGGCCACCGCCATTCAATTACTTGAGTACGTCGAGGCGGTCGATCGCGATGACGCGGTGAGATCGTCGGCCGCGGCGCGCGTGAGTGAGCTGCGGGCGGGACACTAGTCCCCTGGCTCCGCAGTACCGGACGTGGGGACTGGCGTGCCGCTGATCTCGCTTGAGCAGGTCTCAATCGCACACGGGTATCTACCGCTCCTCGAGGCCGCAACGCTACGGATCGACCGCGGGGACCGGCTGTGCGTCATTGGTCGAAACGGCGCCGGAAAATCCACCCTGCTGCAGCTACTGGCTGGCCGCCAACTGCCGGATGAGGGCAGCGTTCAGCGTCAGCGCACCGTTCAGGTGTCGCTCCTGGCGCAGGATGCGCTTCTGACCTCGGACCGGCCCGTCTTCGAGATCGTCGCGGCAGGGCTGGGTGAACTGGCGGAACTCGTGTCCGCGTACCATCGCGCCGCGCGGGAGGTGGCCGTCGGCGGCACTGCGGGGAGCCTCGATGCGCTCGGGCGTCTTCAGCAGGCGCTCGAGGAGCGCGACGGGTGGCGTGTCGAGCAGCGCGTGGAGCTCATCATGGCTCGGCTCCGGCTCCCGGCGGAGGCCGTGGTCAACACGTTGTCCGGGGGGTGGCGGCGTCGCGTGCTACTGGCGCAGGCGCTGGTGGCGCAGCCGGAGGTGTTGTTGCTGGACGAGCCGACCAATCACCTCGACATCGAGGCGATTGACTGGCTCGAGGCGTTCGTCGTCGACTATCCGGGTGCCGTTGTGGTGGTCACCCACGACCGCCAGTTTCTTCGGCGGGTGGCGACCAGTATCGCGGAGATCGACCGGGGCCGGCTCACCATCTGGCCGGGCGACTACGACAATTACGAGCGCCGGCTGGAGGAGCGGCGAGCCGACGAGGCGATACGACAGGCTAGGCAGGACAAGCGCCAGGCCGTGGAAGAGGCCTGGTTGCGACAAGGGGTCAAGGCGAGACGGACCCGCAACGAGGGCCGGGTCAAGGCGCTGATGGCCATGCGTGCGGCCCGGGCGGAGCGACGGTCTGAGGTGGGACGGGTGCGGCTGAAGCCGGTGACCGCAGAGGCGTCCGGCCGACTCGTCTTCGAAGCTGAGGCTGTCACCAAGTCATTTGACGAGAACCTGGTCATTCCGCCCTTCAGCCTTCGCGTCCTGCGTGGGGACCGCGTCGGCCTGATCGGCCCGAAT
>SXOW01000090.1 GCA_005778315.1 Acidobacteriota bacterium | reverse complement strand
CGACACCCGGTACATCCTCCTGCATCGCTCGCTGTACGACCACTTGGACTGGGCCACCCTGACCGACCGGGTCGCCGCGTTCAGCCGTCGGCTCCGGCCCATCTATTGGGATGCCGACGCCCGGCTCTATGAACTTGTCGCCGAGGAGCACTAGCCTCACCCCAGCCGGAGTTCAGCGCACGCTCGCCACACCCCCGCGGCGTCAACTTGCGAGGTTCGAACCGCCGGTGGTACGTTTGCGTGCCTCGTGACGACCACGCCCCCGACCCCCACCGGCGGTCTGACCATTTTCTTCCCGGCTTACAACGACGCCGGCACGATCCCCAGCATGGTGATCGGCGCGGTGATCACCGCCCGCGCGCTGACCGACGATTTCGAAGTCGTGGTGGTCAATGACGGCAGTCGCGATAGCACCGGGGAGGTGCTCGAGGAGTTGTCCGGAATGTGCCCGCATCTCCGGGTCGTGACCCATCCCCAGAATCGCGGGTATGGAGCGGCTCTACGCACCGGTTTTGCGTCGGCGACGAAGGAATTCGTGTTCTACACGGACGGCGACGCCCAGTATGACCCACGGGAGCTCGCCATCTTGTGGGCACAGATGACCCCGGACGTCGACCTCGTCAACGGGTACAAGATCAGCCGCTCCGACCCGCTCCATCGCATCGTCATTGGGCGTCTCTACCACCACACCGTCCGCGCCCTGTTCGGACTCCGCGTGCGCGATGTCGACTGTGACTTCCGGCTCATGCGCCGCGCCATCTTCGAACGAGTCCGCCTGGAGAAGAACAGCGGTGTCATTTGCCTCGAATTGATGAAAAAGGTGCAAGACGCCGGCGGCCGAATCGTCGAGGCGCCGGTGCACCACTTTCACCGCGCCTACGGCACCTCTCAGTTCTTCAATTTCCCCCGTATCGCACGTACACTCGTCGACATCGCCAAGCTGTGGACAACCCTGGTCTGGCGGAAGACCCACGCGGGCGGTGTGTCCCACCCGACGCCGCCAGAGGAACCACCCGTGGCAACGCCCAAACCGACGGAGGAGCGGTCGTAGCGACCCGGCGAATGCGTGCCCACCTTGACGGGTCAGCGCGGATCGGCGTCCGGTTTGCTGGCCACGGCCAGCAGCGAACTGCCGCATGGCAGAACGACATGTCGCACAAGCGCCGCTTCGAGCGCCAGCACGCGGTCCAGCACCATGTTGACCGGCCAGGACGGTACCCGCAGTTCCCGCGTGGCGTCCTCCTCGTCCTCACGGGCCAGCCCGAGGCGACGCTGGAGCAGGCGCAGCGGCACCAGAATCGGCAACATTGCGGTGTTGGTATAGGTGATCCGATCGACGTGGAAGCCACCGCGCTCGAGCGCGGACCGCAGGTCGCTGGCACGATAGCGGCGAACTTCGTGCGCAAGCACGGAGTGGTTGCCGGTCAGGATGGGCATGGCCGCGACGTTGACGATCACCCGTCCGCCGGGACGCAACACGCGAAACATTTCCGACACGGCGGCGCGTTCGTCGGCGTCAGGCAGGCTGTACAACACGTCGAACGAGGTCACCAGATGGAATCGCGCGTCAGCGAACGGGAGGTGGGTCACGTTCGCCTGACTGACTCGTCGGCCGGCGGCCTGAGCGCGTCGCACACCGGCCCACTCCCGGTCGATACCGCGGGCGTCTCCATATTCGCCAAGGACCGCGAGATTGGCGCCGGTGCCACAGCCGCAATCCAGAATCTGGGGGTCCGCGTGGCCGGCCACCGCGCCGGCGATGAGTGGGCGCACGAAGCGACGAAGGCCACGGAACCAGAAATGCCGCTGCTCGGCCCGCGCGGTCGCGTCCAACAGGCGTTCCATGGGTCAGCCCCGTCGTTTCCGACGCACCGCCTTGACGGGCCATCGACGATCTAATCGGATGAACGAGATGGACGACATGGCGAGGGGCGACGGCAACGCGTCATTCTACAAGGGCCGACGCGTCCTGATCACCGGCGGACTCGGATTCATCGGAAGCAACCTGGCCACCCACCTGGTCGCGCTTGGCGCAGAGGTACTGCTGATCGATTGTCTCAACCCGCACTACGGCGGCAACCGATTCAACGTTGCCCCCATCAGGCACGCCGTCCACATCAACATCTCTGACGTACGTGACACCAGTTCGATGCAGTATCTGGTGCAGGACCAGGAGGTCATCTTCAATCTCGCCGGCCAGGTCAGCCACATCGACAGCATGCGCGACCCGTATACCGACCTGGAGATCAACTGCCGGAGCCAGCTGTCGATTCTCGAGGCCTGTCGGCATCACAACCCGTCGGTGAAGGTCGTCTTCGCGGGCACCCGACAGATCTACGGCAAGCCCCACTCGCTCCCGGTGACCGAAGACCACCTGGTTCGTCCCATCGACGTCAACGGCATCAACAAAGCCGCGGGCGAGTACTACCACCTGGTCTACAACAACGTCTTCGGCATCCGGTCGTGCTCGTTGCGATTGACCAACGTCTACGGCCCCAGACAACTGATGAAGCACAACCGCCAGGGTTTCATCGGCTGGTTCATCCGCCTCGCGGTGGAGGACCGGGAGATCCAGCTCTTCGGTGACGGGTCACAACTGCGTGATTTTGTCTATGTGGATGATGTCGTGGACGCCTTCCTCCGCGCCGGCGCCTCCGACGCCTGCAACGGTGAGGTCTTCAACGTCGGCGGCACCGGCCCAGTCTCGCTCGGCGAACTTGCCACATTGCTCGTCGAGGTGGCAGGGACCGGACGCGTGCGTTTCGTCGAATGGCCGCCTGAGCGCAAGGCGATCGACATCGGAGACTGCTATGCAGATTCGTCAAAGTTCGAGCGGGCCACGGGCTGGTCTCGCGCCGTGGGGCTCCGCGAGGGATTGACCCGAACGGTCGCGTATTATCGAGACCACCTCTCCCACTACGTCGAGCCTCCCGCCGACGCGGGAACGGACACACCATGACCATCCCGGCAGTCGAGTGGGTCGACCTGCGCCCTCGTGAAGATGCCGCCGATGTCGATGCCGCCATCCGGCGCGTCGTCACCCGCGGATGGTTCATCCTTGGTCCCGAGGTGGACGCCTTCGAACACGAATTCTCTACCGCCACCGCGAGCCGGCACACCGTGACGTTGGCGTCGGGCACAGACGCATTGACCCTGACCCTCCGGGCGCTGGGCATTGGCCCTGGCGACGAAGTGATCACCACGTCACTCTCGGCTGTCTTTACGGCCCACGCGATCGTGATGGCGGGCGCCCGACCGGTCTTCGCCGATATCGACTCGGACCGCTTGACGGTCGACCCCACCGCCGTGGAAGCGCTGATCGGGCCCCGCACCGCCGCCCTCATGCCGGTGCACCTGTACGGACAGCCCGCCGACATCCCGGCCCTCCACCGCGCCTTTTACCCGCTCCGCCCCCTACCTGCGGACAGCCCTCTG
>SXOW01000089.1 GCA_005778315.1 Acidobacteriota bacterium | reverse complement strand
TGAGCGTTTTAGGGCACGTCCCCGCGACGGGATCCAAGATCTTCACAGAAACTGTGGAAAACCTTGTTGAAAAGCCTGCCCTGCGTGGCCCGTGGCCCGCGCCAACCGGGGACTTCGAGCGAATTGCACCAATCTGGTGCGAGAACGAGTGGTGGCCGACCTCCCGCAAACGGTCGCCATTATACTGTATGGGCTCAGGCGTTCCCCGGGGGCAGGTGCTCCCACGAACGAACACATTCCGCACCCCCTCCCGAAGCGACCGAATCCTCGCCTCGGGTCAACCGCCAGGAACAGAGTCACTTATGAAGATCGTGATCGCCGACCCCCTGCCCTCTTCAGCCGTCGCACTGCTGTTGGCCGAAGGCTGGACCGTGGATGCCGACACCACTCGCTCGCCGGAAGCACTCACGGCGGCGCTCGCCGACGCCGACGCCGTCATTGTGCGGAGCGCGACCCAGGTCGATGCTGCACTGCTGGCGCAGGCGCCGAACTTGAAGGTTGTTGGCCGGGCCGGGACCGGCGTCGACAACGTCGATCTGGATGCCGCCAGCGCGCGTGGCATTCTGGTCGTCAATGCCCCCGGCGCGAACAGCGTCAGCGTGGCCGAGCATACCTTTGCGCTGTTGCTCGCCTCGGCGCGCGATATCGCGACTGCCGATGCCCAGATGAAAGCCGGCCGGTGGGAAAAGAAACGTCTGACGGGCACGGAGCTGAGGGGCAAGACACTCGGCATCGTCGGGCTCGGCCGTATCGGGCGCGAGGTGGTCCATCGCGGTCGAGCCTTTGGGATGCGTGCCGTCGCGTACGACCCGTACATCGCCACGCAGGTCGCCGCAGATCTGGACGTCGAGTTGCTCGAACTCGATGAACTCTGTGCGCGAGCGGACTTCATTACGTTGCATCTGCCGTCCGTGGGCGACCGGCCATTGTTCGACGCGGCCCGGCTGGCCCGCTGCAAACCGACCGCCCGAATCATCAATACCGCCCGCGGGACGCTCATCGACGAGACGGCGCTGGCCGACGCGATTGTCCGCGGCGCTCTCGCAGGCGCGGGACTCGATGTCTTCGAAACGGAACCACCGGCTGACAGCGCGGTCACGCGCCTACCGGAAGTCGTCGCGACCCCGCACATCGCCGGCTCGACGAAGGAGGCGCAAGAACTCGTCGGGTTGGAAACCGCCACATGCGTCCGCGACTATCTCAAGAGTGGCGTCGTCCAGAACGCCGTCAACTACCCGTCGCTCGCCCCCGTCGAACTGAATCGACTACAACCCTACACCCTGCTCGCACGACGACTCGGGGCCTTCCTCGGCCAGGTGGCCACCACGCGGACGGAAACGATTGCGATCCGGTACTACGGCGACCTCGCCGAGGGTAACAACGAAATGCTCGTTGGGGCCACCCTCGTCGGCTTCTTCGGCACTGTCCTGTCAACCCACGTGACCCCGATCAATGCGCGCAGCCTGGCCAAGGAACGTGGCATCGAGATCATCGAGTCGAGAAGCTCTCGGCCCAGAAACTTCACGAGTCTGATCTCCGTCAAGCTGCACACGTGCGACGGAGATCGGTGGGTCGAAGGGGCCGTCTTCGAACAGGCAGGCCCGCGTCTGGTGCTGTTTGACGGCGTCACCGTGGAGGCGCCACTGGACGGCAAGTTGGTGGTTATTCACAACAGCGACCAGCCGGGGGTCATTGGGGAGGTCGGCACGCTGCTCGGCCGCCACGGCATCAACATCGCGACCTTCGCCTTGGGCCGCAGCGCGCAAGGCGCGGTGGCCATCGTGAAGATCGACTGTGCGGACGACGCCGCGGACTGCGATGGGCAGATCACACCGGAAGTACTCGCCGAGATACGAGCCGTGTCGGCGGTGCAACAGGTAGCGGTCGTGACGCTGTAGCGCGGTCAGGGCAGGGTCAACCGAAGCGATTGACCGGTCTCTTGGTCCAGGAGAGTCGCGGCGTCTGACGTGACGCCGCGAACCTGATACCGACCCATCACTTGGTCGCCGACGTGCGACAGGAACACACGACCGTTGGAGGACAGGATTGCGGTGTGGCGCAGGCCGGTCGGCGTGCGTTCGGCACCAACACCAGCAAGCGTAATTGACGGAGCCTGCTCCGATGCCCACCCGGCTACCTCGGGCGGGGCCCCCGCCGATGCCCATCCGGCTACCGCGGGCGGGGCGTCTGCGATAGTCTCGGGCATGAGCGATTCGACGGCCGCTGCGCCAGCGGCCACCTCAGCGCGCTGGCGCCCCGACCTGAACGGGTTGCGACCTGGCGAGTGCGGGCGAGGCGCGGTTTCAAGTCGAGCCGTCAGACGCGACACCTCGTGGTCGAGATCGAGACGCAGCCGCGACTCCGCGGCGAGTGGCACCGTCGCGACAGGGCCCGCTTGCGGCCCAGCCGACGCCGGCGGCGCCGTGCTTGAGGCGGACGACAGCCAGGCGCCGATCAGCGTTCCTACCGCCAGCAGCGCTACGCGCGAATTGGCCATACGGGACACGTTCCGGCTATGCTACCACGTCACCGGCTTCGCCACCTGCTGCGGCGGCGATACCTGACGGGGGGTTGCCACGTCCCGCCGTGCCGAACCGTAAAGCGGCGTGACGTAGTGTGTTAGGATTCACCGTGCACGCCGCGACTCGGCTCTCGGGTAGGTCCACCGAAGCCATCCGAGTCGCCGCCGTCATTCCTGCTCGGTACGCATCAACCCGACTTCCCGGCAAGCCGCTCGCCGACATTGGCGGGCGACCCATGGTCGAACATGTGTATCGGCGCGTGGCGGCGGCCACGACAGTCGACACCGTGCTGGTCGCCACCGACGATGTCCGGGTGGCCCAGGCGGTGATCGCGTTCGGCGGTGAGGTGCGGATGACACGCGCCGACCACCTCAGCGGCACCGACCGCGTCGCGGAAGTAGCCGTCGGCCTTGACCACGATCTCATTGTGAACGTCCAGGGGGACGAACCGCTCATCGAACCGGCCATGATCGACCTCGCGGTCGCGGCCTGCCGAGATGACCCAGACGTGTTGATGTCCACCCTGCGCGTACCACTCCGCCGCGAAGAAGACTGGCTGGCGTCCGACGTCGTCAAGGTCGCGG
>SXOW01000088.1 GCA_005778315.1 Acidobacteriota bacterium | reverse complement strand
GACGATCAAGGCCGAGCGGGCGTGGAACAGGAAGACCAAACAGATGATCGTGACGATGACCGCCTGCTGCATCAGCGTGTTGGTCAGCGTGTTCACTGACCCGACGATCAGCTCGGACCGGTCGTAGGTGGGAATGAGCAGGACGCCGTCCGGTAGACGAAGCGTGGCGATCTGCGCCTGGAGGGCCCGGATCACATCCAGCGCGTTCGAGCCGATCCGCATGACCACGATCCCACCCACCGTCTCGCCGGCGCCATTCAGGTCGGCGGCTTTGCGGCGGATTTCGGGACCGTACTGCACGCGCGCGACATCGCGCAGCCGGACCGGAATCCCGCCTCGGCCGACCGCGACGACGCTGCTTTCGAGGTCGGCCAGATCCCTGACGTAGCCACGACCCCGCAGCACGTATTCCCGGCCGGCCAGCTCGAGGACACGCGCGCCCACTTCGGCGTTGGCGTCGCGCACCGAGCGGGTGATGTCGCTGAGCGTCACGCCGAAGCCGACGAGCCTGACGGGCTCAACGACGATTTGGTACTGGCGCTCGAAGCCCCCGAGCGACGCCACCTCCGCCACGCCCGCGACTGCCTGCAGCGCCGGTCGAATCGTGAAATCCTGCAGTGTGCGCAGCTCCGCGAGATCCAGCCGGCCCGTCGTGTCTTTCAGGGCGTACTGATAGATCCAGCCGACGCCACTGGCGTCGGGCCCGAGCGTCGGCGTGACGCCGGGCGGGAGCACCTGCTGGACGCGACCGAGTTGCTCCAACACCCGGGTACGCGCCCAGTAGATGTCGGTGCCGTCACCGAAGAGCGCGTGGGTGAAGCTCATGCCGAACATCGAGTACCCGCGCACGGTCACCACGCCTGGCGTGCTCTGCAGCGTGCGGACGAGCGGATAGGTGATCTGGTCCTCCACGAGGTCCGGGCTCCGCCCCATCCACTCCGTGTAGACAATCACCTGGGGATCGGAGATGTCGGGCAACGCGTCAAGTGGCGTCTTACGGACGGAGTCGGCCGCCCACAGGGCCAGCACCAGCACCACCCCGAACACGACCCAGCTGTGCTTTGCCGACAGCTCGATGAGGCGTTCGACCACAGCCGCTACTCCTTGTGCCCGGCATGCGGGTCCGCGGCCGGCGCCGTCGGAACGCCAGGCTGCGGCGCGGTGACCGGCGCCGCCTCCCGGGCGGGCGTGCTGCCATGGGCGTGGCCCCCCATTCCGCCGGTGGCCCGGAGCCGACTCTCCGAATCGAGCAGGAAGACACCGGCCGTCACGATGCGGTCGCCGTCGTTCAGGCCGGTCCGGACCTCCACCCGGTCGGCCAGTTGGAGCCCCAGGGTCACAGCGCGCGGCTCGAAGCGGTCGCCGACCGCGACGAAGACGTGCTGCTGTCGCCCGGTATCGACTACGGCGTCTCGCGGCACGGTGATGGCCGGCGTTCCGGCCACCGTGAAGGCCGCCGTGCCGTAGAGGCCGGGGCGCAGCGTGCCGCTGGCGTTGCCGACAGTGAAGCGTACGCGCAGCGTCCGAGTCCGCTCGGTCAGCGTCGGATACAGGAAGTCCACGCGCGCGGTGAACGGCGCGCGGCCGGACGCGGGAAAGTCGAGCGTCGCGCTCGTGCCTGCCCGAACCGCTGGGATGCTCGCCTCGGGCACCTCGGCCAGGACCCACACGGACGACAGGTCTGCGATGGTCAGCAGGGGGGTCGAGGGATCGACCGCTGTGCCGACGGTCACGCCGCGAGTGACGACGACGCCGCTCCGTGGCGCAATCACCGTGATCAGGCGTCTCGGCTCGCCCGTTTCTTCGATTGCCGTGACCTCGTCGGGCGGCATGCCGAGAACGCCGAGGCGGGTACGGCCGCTCGCGACGACCGCACTCGAGATACCCGATGCCGCCACGGCCTCCCTCGCGGCCAGGTATTCCGTCTGGGAAGACAGCAATTCCTGGGAGAACACACGCGCCAGAGGCTGGCCGGCCCGCACAGTCTCGCCGGTCGTGTTGACGTCCAGTTGCTCGACCCATCCAGCCACGCGGGTGTGCACGTGCGAGATGCGGGACTCGTCGGGCGCCACGGTGGCCACGGCCTGAATCGTGTCGGTGAGCGCCTCGTGCCTGACCGGCTGAATCTGAACGCCCAGCGTCTGCAGTGTCTCAGCCGTGACGCTGATGGGCACGCGCGACCCGGCCGTTCCGCCACCCACGTCCATGCCGGCCATGGCCCCGGCGGCGGCTTGGCTTGTCACCGGTACGGCCCGCTCGGGCTCCCCGGCGAAGGGCCAGGCGTGGCGCTGGCGCTGCACCCACAGCGCACCCACGAGCACAGCAGCGGTGACGACCGACGCCAGGACCGGGGCCAGCGCCCGACGAGCGCCAAGGCGACGTGTCATCGCAGCACCTCCTCGTACGACCCGATGGCGCGACCCAACCGCACCCAGGCCAGGCCGAGCTCGCCGTCGGCGGCAATCACGTCCGCCTGCACCATCCAGAGAGTCTGCACGGCTTCGATCACGCTGACCAGGGGCAATTGACCCGCGGTGTACCCCGCGATGGCCGGCGCAATCGCCATCCGCGCTCGCGGCAGGACGTTCGTGGCGAGTGCGTCCTGGCGGTCACGCCACGCCAGGACCTGGTTGGTCGCCGTCGCGGCCTCGCCCTCGAACATGCGCGTCATCGCCCGCAGGTCCGCCTCGGACATCGCGCGCATGGCCTGCGCTTCGGCCACGCCCGCACGCAGCTTCCCGCGCCAGATCGGGAGGCTGATGCCGACCATGGCCATCCACCCCTTGCCGTCGGTCATCGTGGAGGCGGGGCCGGTGCGAATCGTGGCCATCGGGCGATACATGTCACGCATGACCTGCACATCGGCGGCGGCCCGCGCAATCTCCGCGCGGACCGCGGTGAGTTCCGGGCGATCCGTGAGCGCCGCGCGCAGTGTCGGCCAGGGCGGCGGAGGCTGGGCCACGACAACGGGGTGCAGCGGCGGAAGTGCTGTGTCCGTCTCCAGGCCGAGGCTCGTGGCGAGCATGCTCTCGGCGCCCCGCACGTCGCTCACGAGGGACCGATCCAGCGCCTCCAGACGGGCGACTTCCACTTCGGCGCGAAGCACATCCGATTGCGGCGCCGTGCCCGCGGCGTAGCGGGCGTTTGCCGCCGCGACGACGTCGCGGGCGAAGGCCACCTGCTCCGAGACCAGCGTTTGGGTCCGCTGCCGCTCCTGCAGCATCAGGAACGCGGTCGCGGCCTGCAGACCGACGTCCAGTCCGGCGCGTCCGGTATCAGCGCGGAGCCGGACAATATCCGCCATGGCCGAGGCGCGACGATGTCCGCGGATTCCGGAAAGCGGGATTTGCTGTTCGATGGTGACGCTGACGTCCGCCCCAACCCACATGAAAGGCAGATGGTCCAACGAGGGCGACACCATCGGATCCGGGAGCGCCGACACGATGGCCGGCCGCTGCTCCGCGGCACGGGTCCGTGCCCGAGCGGCGTCGATTTCCGCTCGTCGGTCGCCCGCGATGCGTACGACGTCGAGGAGTCGGAGCGGCGACGGCAGCGCGACCTGGGTCTGGGCTGCCCCGAGAGACGGCCACCCCACGAGCGCGATGAACAGCGCGGCGACCGTGTGGCCCAGGAGGCGGCGCATCATGACGGTCTTCCCCCAGCCGTTCTCAGGGCTGGCCCGGCGCGACAGCCAACCCCGGGGCCGGCTCCGACGGCACTACCTGGCCGTCGTTGCCTGGGTCTTCTGCAAGGTCGCGGCCAATCCCGTGCAAGGTCGCGGCCAACCCCGAGGCAGAGGGGTTCTTGGAGTTCAGTGCGCGCCACGACGCGGCGTATGGTCAGACGAACGCTAAAAAATCCCCACCCGGCCGCCGAATTTCAGGCGAACGCGGCGAGTGGCCTGGGTGACCTGCTCAGCGGGGGTCGCGACCGCGTAGAGCAGGGCGGCGGTGCGCTCGCGGGCCATCGCGAGACGCTCGCAGAGGCCTCCTTCGCCCGTCAGGCATCCAAACCTCCCCCCGATCGGCCCCGCTCCAGAGGACCAGATCTTGCAACGTAGCCAGTGGTGGAGTTGCGAGCCGACGACGGTTACGAGCGGGAGTACGGAATGTTCCGCGGGAGGAGCGCTTTCGTGTTCGTCGGCCTTGTCATCCTGACGATGACCGTCCTGTCGAGTTGTGTCGAGCGCCCGGACTTGTGCGACTTCTGCCACGTCCCAATTCCCGAACGGACCCGCACCGTCGTGCAGACCGAGCAGGGCGACCTCCAGTCTGTCTGCGACCCCCGCTGCGCCCTGACCCACCAGGAACAGACCGGAGCGGCTTTGGCCCTCCTGCATGTCACCGACTTCGAGACCGGCGCGCCACTCACACCGTCCGAAGCCTTCTACGTGACCGGGAGCGACGTGACCCCGGACGCGCATACCGCGACGCTGCGCAACAGCCCCCAGGACGTGGCCGAGCGCCATTGGCACCGCTGTCTGCCCAGTGTGCTGGCCTTTGGGACGCGCGGCGCCGCGACGCAGTTCCAGCGACGTCACGGTGGCGAGATCGTGCCCCTCGAAGCGCTTGGGTTCGCCCCAGCCGAGCGATGATGGGGTCCCAGGAGGGCCTCATCCCTGGCGGCCTCCGCGGCGTCGCCCTTCGTGCCGCGCGGGTAGCGCCCCTCCATCTTGGCGACCTCGCGGCGCGCGTCGAGCTTGTTCGACATCCGCACCTTCACCACGCGGTCCGTGTGCCCGTCGCCGGCCGACATCAGCAGCGGGTGCATCCGGCTGGAGAACCCAGGCGCTCGCGTCCCGGCGCTCCAGTCCGTGAGAGCCGCATCATCACCAAGGAATCGCGTAGACATGTTCACCGTGCTCGTCGTGCTCGCCTGCATCATGCTGAACGCCGCGCTCGCGGCGCTGGAGGTGGCGTTCATCTCTGCGTCAAAAGCCGACATCAGAGCGCACGCCGCGCCCGAGGATGCCCGAGTTCAGCGGTTTCTGCGTTTGCGCGAAACGCCAGAGCGAACCCTGGCCGCAATCCAAGTGGGTATTACCCTCGTGGGCGTCGTGTCGGGGGCGGTCGGTGGCGCCGGCGCTCAGGAGTTCTTCAGCCCGTTCCTCAAGCATTGCCTCGATCTGAGCGCTGGAGCCGCGAAGATCCTCGCGATCGCTGTCGTTGCAGTTCCCCTGATGTTCGCGACTGTGGTCGTGGGCGAGTTGGTTCCGAAGGCGCTTGCGATCCGCCACCCTGAACGTGTCGCGCTCGTCGGTGCCCGCTGGCTGCACCTGCTGGAGCAAGTATTCCTCCCCGTCGTTGGTTTACTCGCATGGATGACGAAGGCGCTCGTTGTGCGAATCCCTGGAGGTGCATTCGCGAGGATGGCTCCAGCCCCGGCGGACGCCAAAGGCCGGATGCACCCACGCTATGCCCTAGACCTCCTCGATCTCGCCCATCGCCGCGTGAGTGACGCGATGGTGCCGTGGTCGCGAACCGCCAAGGCGGACGCGTCGATGTCGCCGCCGTCGGTAGCCGACCTCGCGCTCGCGTCGGGACACACTCGACTGCCTGTGATCCGCGACGGTGTGGTGGTGGGACTCCTACACACCAAGGAACTGCTGACGTTTCTTGCGGCTGGCGAGCACGATTGGCCTACGCTGGTGAGACCCGCTGTGACGGTCGGTCCGGGTGAGCCGTTACTGCGCGTTCTTCGGCTGCTACAGCAGCGCCGGAGCCATCTGGCCGTGGTGACCGCGCCCGACGGCGCCACGGTAGGGATCGTGTCGCTGGAAGACATCCTCGAGGAGGTTCTGGGGGACCTCTACGACGAAGACGATGACCGGGCTGTGGAGCGGCTCCTCGCCGCGCGGGGGAAGCTGAAGGGGACCATCATCCGCAGCGCGCGTTGAATGCGTCCGTGACACACTGTGGCGTCCCTGGGGACGCGCCGGCAACGAACGAAGGAGGCGTCAGTGGTCGAGTTCAAACACATTCTCTGTCCCATCGATCTGAGTGACGCATCGGTTGGTCCCCTCGCCTATGCCGCCGCCTTTGCCAAGTGGTATAAGGCGCGGCTGACGGTATTGCACGTCGTGCCGACGTTCGATCCGATGCAGGTCCGGTCGGGCAGCCTCGGGAGAACGTTGCGTACCGCTCCGCTCGGCACGGCGACGACCGTCAGGTCGGCCGAGGGCACCTCGTCGAGCCACCCGAACGTCACGCTCGCCGGGATCGCGCATCCCGGCAGGT
>SXOW01000087.1 GCA_005778315.1 Acidobacteriota bacterium | reverse complement strand
GGAACGACGGCTGCCGCCGACCGCCCTGTCTCGGCCGCGGAGCAGGGAGCGGCGTCGGTGTCGGGCGGCCGCCGGCTCTGGGCCCTGGCCCAGCCGTCGGCAGCTCCCGGTCGGCCGCGTGCCCTGCAATCGGAAACAGCGGTAGCCCAGAGTCCGTGCCCAGGGGTCTGCCCCGTTGGGGCGTCAGGGCGCCAGCCCTCGCGCGGGCACGCGGACCACCCGCCCAGTCCCACCGAGGGACAGCGCCGATTCTTCGAGGACGCGCCGTTGCAGCCGGCCGCGGAGCGCCTCGACCTCCTGATGCAAGCCGCCGCCGCGTCCCACGGCCGCCAACACCCCGAGGGCCTCAACCAGCCGCCCCTCCTGGGCAAGCCACTCTGCCTCCAGGATCGCGAGTGCCGGCAGGGATGGGACCGGCAGCGGTGCCGCTACGCCTGTCGATGTGGGCGTGCCAGACTGGGCGCCACGTCCGTCGGAATGCGACCCCGCTGGCGTCCGTGTCCCAACGACGTAGAGGCCGACGAGGGCGAGCCCCAGGCCCAACGTCGCCAGCCGCCAGCTGGACGCCCGACTTCGTCGCGGGGCCGGCACCGTCTCCGCGTCTCGACGAAGCCTCGCACGGCGGTGCCGCGACCTCACTTCGGGCCCGGCAACCTCCGCCGGAACCACCCCCAGACGCTCCACCCGATCCAGCACCGCGAGCACTTCATCGTTGGTGCCGCCACGCTGAATGGCCTGCGTCAGCAGAGCCCGCGCCTCAGCCGCTTCACCTCGGTCGCACGCCTCGACCCCCGCGTGCAGCAAGGCCTCGGATTCTCGAAGACGTTCTGCCATCGTAGCCCGGGCCCGTCGGATGTACGCTCTCGCTTTCGGATGGTTGCGGTCCAGGAACAGCACCCGGGTCCACACATCCACCGCACGCTCGCAGCGTCCGGCGACGTAGTGCGCGAGCCCGGACAAGAGCAGCTGTGCGATCGTGGACTCGGGATCGATACCGCCACCCGCGGTGGCCGGGAGATCGTTGCGCTGCGCAGGGTCCGACATGGGGGGTCCGCCTGCACCGGGCGAAGCGTGGCCGATTATGGAGCCACACGATACGGGTCGTCAACTGCCCTGCGACTCTCCGCCGGGGTCATGCACTCGGTCGGCCTGGGTGTGGTATAGGTGGCCGGCATGACGCTGATCGAAGCCGTGCCGAACGTCAGCGAGGGGCGTCGCCCGGCAGTGATCCAGTCGCTCGCGGCCGCGGTCGAGGGCCACGCTGACGTGCGGCTTCTCGATGTCTCTTCCGATGCGGTCCACAACCGCACGGTGATGACGATGGTCGGTCCGCCAGAGGCGCTGCGGGCGGCACTGGTGTCTCTCTTCGCGGTCGCGATCGACGCGATTGACCTTCGCACCCACACCGGCGAGCATCCACGCCTCGGCGCGGTCGACGTCGTACCGTTCGTGCCGCTCTCACCGGAGGACATGCCGGTGTGTGTGGATACTGCGGTGGCAGTGGCCGAAACCGTGGCGGCACGGTACGACCTGCCGGTCTATCTCTACGAGGCGGCCGCCCGGATACCACAACGACAGCGGCTCGAAGTCATCCGTCACGGAGAATTTGAAGGGCTCGCGGAGAAAATGCGGGCGTCCACCTGGTGGCCCGACTTCGGCCCTCGTCGACCGCATCCATCAGCTGGCGCCTCCGTGGTCGGGGCACGAACGGCGCTGATCGCGTTCAATGTCAACCTGCGGACGACGAATCTTGACGTGGCCCGGGACATCGCGCGACACATCCGCGCCTCGAATGGCGGTCTACCCGCCGTGAAGGCGATCGGGCTGCGGACGGCTGACCCGGAGATCATGCAGGTATCGACCAACCTGGTCGACTACCGCACGACCGGGCTGCATACCGTCTTCGACGCGGTGCGGACGGAGGCGAGCCGGCGGGACGTCACCGTGGTCAGTAGTGAGATCGTCGGATTGGCTCCCGCGGAGGCCCTGTTGTCGACCGCCACCCACCACCTCCGCTTGGCAGACTTCACGACGAATCGGATTCTGGACTATCGGCTACGTCCATAGCCGTCGAACGCGGCGCCCCTCCCGGCCGCGAGGGGCGGATACCGAACGCCCGCATTTTCCGATAGAGATGGCTGCGCTCCAGGCCCAGCGCGTCTGCAGCTCGAGTCATGTTGCCGCGGTGCGCCGCGAGCGCGTGCAGAATGTAGTCTCGCTCGAACTGGTCGCGGGCCTCGTGGAGGCGCGCCGCGACGGGCGGGTCGACCACCCGCCCCGTCGTGCCGGACGTGGACGTCGACGCCTTCAGAAACGAGAGGTCGCGTGCGGTCACAACCGGCCCAGGCACCATGATGACCACGCGTTCGATGACGTTCCGGAGTTCACGGACGTTCCCCGGCCAGTCATACTGGCGAAGCACGGCCAACGCCTCCGGGTCGATGTGTTTCACCCGGTGTCCATACTCGCCGGCATAGATACTCAGGAAGTGCTCACTGAGAGGACCAACGTCCTCGCGCCGGTCTCGCAGGGGAGGCACGGTAATCGGAACCACATTCAATCGGTAGAACAGGTCGTCTCGAAACCGTCCTGCGCGGATCTCCTCCGGCAGGCTCTTGTTGGTGGCCGCCACCACACGCACGTCAACCGGCACACCGTCCCGGCCCCCGACCCGCTCAATGACCTGCTCCTGCAACACTCGGAGCACCTTGGCCTGAGTCTTGAGACTCATGTCCGCGATTTCATCCAGAAAGATCGTGCCCTCGTCGGCGAGCTCGAATTTTCCCCGTCGGTCTTGCACGGCGCCGGTGAAGGCGCCCCGCACGTGTCCAAACAGTTCGCTTTCTATCAAGTCCTCTGGAATGGCGGCGCAGTTCACGTCGACGAACGGGCCGGCCGCGCGCCGGCTCAGGGTGTGTAGGCTGCGAGCGACGAGTTCCTTGCCAGTACCGTTCTCGCCGTGAATGAGCACCCGACCGTTGGTCGGCGCCGCCAACGCCACCTGCTCCCGCAGGTCCGCCATGACGGGGCTCTCCCCCACCATCACCTGCCGGCGGTCTGCATCGGCGCGGAGGGCCTGGTTCTCGACCTCGAGCCGCCGTTGCCGCAGCGCGTTGCGCGCCACCAGCAACGTCTTGTCGAGCGACAGCGGCTTCTCGACAAAGTCGAAGGCTCCGAGCTTGATGGCTCGAACCGCCGCCTCGATACTACCGTGCCCAGAGATCATCACGACCTGCGCGTCCACTCCGCGCGCTCGCAGCGTCGTCAAAGTCTCCAACCCGTCGACGCCTGGCAACCAGATATCCAGAATGATGAGGTCGAATACCCGGCCACCCGCTAGCCGCAGGCACGCCTCGCCAGACTCCACGGTCTCTACGGCATACCCTTCGTCGCTCAGCACGCCGGCCAGCGCGGAGCGGACGCCGGCCTCGTCGTCGACGATCAGCACCGCGGCACTCATGCGTGATCTCGAGCCACTGGTGTGACCACCGACTCGTCAACCGGCAAGACGCCGCATGGGAGGTCGATCGAGAAACAGGTACCTCGCGGACGCCGCTCACTCACCTCGATACTGCCTCCGTGTTCGACGACGATCCGGCGCACGATCGCCAGACCGAGGCCGCTACCGCGGCCTTTCGTTGAGAAATAGGGGAGGAACAACTTGTCGCGGTCCGCCTCGGCGATACCAGGTCCGTTGTCACTGACCGTCACTCGGGCGACGTGGTTCGTCGCGTCATACCGTGTCTCGATGCGGATGATACCTTCGGTCGTGGATCCGACACCGCCCTCGCCGCCGAGGGCCGCGGCCGCGTTGTCGACCAGATTGACCACCACGCGTTGGATCTGATCCGGATCAAGCTGGACGGCCGGCATGCCAGGATCGTACGCCGCTACGATGGCGATCCCGTCGAACAGCCCGTGATACAGGTTCAAGGTTGCTGCCAGCAACGTGTTGATATTGGCCGGGACCGCCCTTGGCGACGGCAACCGCGCGAAGTGTGAGAATTCGTCCACCAATCCCTTGAGAGCCTCCACCTCCCCCACAATGGTCGAGGTGCACTCGTTCACGAGTGACACTGTCTCCGGCGCCGCAGACGCCAGGTTGCGGCGGAGTCGCTCAGCGCACAGCTGAATCGGCGTCAGCGGGTTCTTGAT
>SXOW01000086.1 GCA_005778315.1 Acidobacteriota bacterium | reverse complement strand
TGGCGGGCCGGCACCTGCGGTGACGCCCGTCGTGGAGCCCAGCGAGATCGTCCGGGCCAGGGCCGCAGTCGACACGATCTATATGGACCCGCAGGTGGAGCAGTACATCGTGGAACTCGTGTTCGCCACGCGGGAGCCGAAGGCACACAATCTGGGCGACCTCACGGACCTGATTTCCTTCGGCGCCTCGCCTCGCGCCACCATCAGCCTGGCCAAGGCGGCCAGAGCGCATGCGTTCTTGAAGCGCCGCGGATATGTGACGCCAGAAGATGTGCGCTCGATCGGCCTCGACGTGCTGCGACATCGCGTGCTCCTGACCTACGAGGCGGAAGCCGAAGAAATGACGGCCGACGATGTCGTGAGCCGTATCTTGAACAGCATCGAAGTGCCATGAGACGCCAAAGCCGTCAGATTCCGGCACTCCGCGGCCGCGTGGGGGTTCGGGGCGCAGCCCCGAGGGGAAAGGTCGCAGGAGGACCAGGCGCGCGATAATGCGCGCCCCGCGGCGGCGGAGTGGGGCATCGAGGGGCCCCCGCGCAGCGGCCGCGTGGGGGTTCGGGGCGCAGCCCCGACTAAATAATGATTCCGCGCGAGATATTGCGGCAGGTGCGGCGGGTGGAGATCGCGACCCGCGGGCTGGTGAACGATGTGTTCTCCGGCGAGTACCACTCTGTGTTCAAGGGGCGCGGCATGAACTTCGCGGAGGTGCGCGAATATCAGCACGGCGACGACATCCGCGCCATCGACTGGAATGTGACTGCCCGGACGGGCGCGCCGTTTATCAAGGTCTTCGACGAGGAGCGCGAGCTGACGGTGATGCTGGTCGTGGACGTGAGCGCCTCCGGCGATTTCGGGTCTCGGTCGCGAATGAAGGGGGAGGTTGCGGTCGAAATCTGCGCGGTCCTGGCATTCTCGGCCACCACGAACAACGACAAGGTCGGGCTCATCATCTTCAGCGACCGCATCGAAAAGTTCGTGCCGCCGCGCAAAGGGCGACGGCATGTGCTGCGGGTGCTGCGCGAGTTGTTGTACTTCAAGCCGGAGGGACGCGGGACCGACATTGCCGGCGCACTCGAGTATCTCGCTCGTGTCGTCCGACGCCGCGCCGTGGTGTTCGTCGTGTCCGACTTCCTGGGCGACCGGTACGAGAAGGCGCTCGCCGTGGCTGGCCGCCGACATGACACGGTGGCGATCCGGATGAGCGACCCCGGCGAGCGACGACTCCCGGCGGTCGGATTCCTCGAGCTTGAGGACGCGGAGACAGGAGAGCAGTTGACGGTCGATGTGTCCGATCCGGCATTTCGTGCCGCCTTCGATGCGGACGTGGCAGCCCAGTTGGCCGCCAGCGACAAACAGTTCCGAAAAACGCGGGTTGACGTGGTCGAGATCACCACCGACGAACCTTACGCCGACCGGCTGATGCGGTTTTTTCGACAACGGGCCAAGCGGCTGCGATGAGGGACCGACGAGCGGGGGGGCCGCGAGCACGAGTGGTCGCGACGATGTTCGCGCTGACGCTGTCCGTCCTTGCGGCGGGTGCGCGGGCCCAGGCGCGCGAGCCCGCCATCAGCACCGCAATCGATACGGCCACGATCAGCGTCGGCGACCCGGTCACGGTGACGGTGCGCGTGCGTCACGCCCCGGACGCCACCGTGGAGTGGCCGGACGCCATCGACCTCGGGTCGTTCGAACTGTTGGAGCTCCGTCCTGCGGACCCGATACCGGACGACGAGCCTGAGATGGCCCAATCAGGGGTCGAACTACGGGTAACCGCGTTTGAGTTGGGTGTCCTTGCGCTGCCGTCATTCGACGTCGAGGTCGTGTCCGCCAGCGGCGAACGGGTCACGCTCGCCACCCAGGGTGCGTCGATCGCGGTGGTTAGCGTCGGACGAGACGAGGGGGGTGCCCTGCGCGACATCAAGGCCCCGCTGGAGATCCCTTTCGGCGTTCTTACCCTGGTCCCGTGGGTACTTGGACTTTTGGTCTTGGCCGCCGCGGGCTACTGGCTGTACCGGCGGTATCGTCGGCGCGTGAAGCCTGAGGTCGTCGTCCCCGCCACGCCTCCACGACCGGCCCACGAGGTGGCGTATGAGTCGCTGACGGCGCTCGAGGCTTCCGCGCTGCTTGAAATGGGGGAGATCAAGACGTATCACATTCGTGTCTCGGACATCGTGCGCGTCTATGTGGCGCAGCGGTTTGGGATCGACGCGATGGAAATGACGACCAGCGAACTGCTGAGTCGTCTTCGCGCCGACGGCATGCGCAGTGCGATCGTGGCGGACGTCCGGCAGGTGCTGGAGCGCTGCGACCTGGTCAAGTTCGCGAAGTTTCGGCCGGACGCCGCCGGCTGCCGCGACCTCGGCCCCCTGAGCCGTCGGCTCGTGGACCAGACCAGACTGGTAGAGCCAGCGCCGGCAGAGCCCGCGGAGGCCCACGCCGCATGAGCGAGTTGCTCCGATTCGCGGACCCGGCCTACCTGCTGCTTTTGCTCCTGGTGCCGGCGCTCGTCTACTGGTATATCGCGCGCGGACGGCGCCAGGTGGGAGCGCTGCGGTACTCATCGGTCGCCTCCATTCGACGTGCGGACCACCGCCGCCGCGGTCGGTTCCGTCACGCTCTGTTCGGTCTCCGGACCGTCGCCCTCGTCGCCTTCATCCTCGCGTTCGCTCGACCCCAGACGGGGATCACGGCCGAGAATGTGACGACGGAAGGTATCGATATCGTGCTGGCGCTGGATCTGTCGAGCTCGATGCTGGCCGAGGACCTGCAACCGAATCGCATCGAGGCGGCGAAGCAGGTCGCGGCGGACTTCGTCAGCGGACGGCGGAGCGACCGACTCGGCCTCGTGGTTTTTGCCGCCGACGCCTTCACCCAGGCGCCGTTGACGCTCGACTACGACGTCGTGACCACCCTGCTGGGCGAGCTGGAGGTGGGCATCATCGACGACGGCACCGCCATCGGAATGGGCTTGGCGACAGCCGTGAAGCGGCTGCAGGGGTCTGACGCCGACTCGAAGGTCATTATTCTGCTGACCGATGGACGGAACAATCGCGGTGAGATAGACCCGGTGACGGCCGCCCAACTGGCGCAGGCCCTCGGTGTGCGGATCTACGCGATCGGGGCAGGGACGCAGGGGGTGGCGCGCGTGCCGGTCGATGACCCGGTGTTTGGCCGCCGCTACGCGCAGATGGAAGTCGACATTGATGAAGAAACCCTGCAGGAAACGGCGTCGCTGACCGGCGGTCGGTACTTCCGCGCGACGGATCGCGAGAGCCTGCAACAGATCTACGCGGAGATCGACGAGCTCGAGACCACAGAGATCGAGGTTGAGCAGTTCACCCGTTACGGCGAGCTGTTTCACCTGCCACTGCTATTCGGGCTGGGCGCCCTGGTGCTGGAAGCGGGGCTTGGTCGTACGGTCTTGAGGAAGATCCCGTAGAGACACGAGTCGCCATGTTCAAGTTCGCCGCGAGTGACATGCTGTTCGCGTATCTGTTGGTGCCGGCGTTGATCGCCCTGGCCGGGTGGGCCCGCCTTCGCAAGCGGCGGGATATGGAGCGGTTGGCTGATGCACACCTGCTGGAACGGCTCACCGCCACGGTCAGCCGGCGAGCGCAGCTGGTCAAGACGATCTTGGTGGTGAGTGCTGTCGGCCTGCTCGTGACCGCCTTGGCGCGGCCACAGTTCGGGAGCCGGATCGAGACGGTGCGACGTGAAGGGCGCGACGTGCTGATTGCGTTGGACCTCTCCATGTCCATGGTGGCGGAGGACATGGCGCCCAACCGGCTCGAGAAGGCCAAGTTCGCCATTGCCGACCTTATTGACCAGCTCGATGGCGACCGGGTGGGGCTCGTCGCCTTCGCCGGTGAGGCGTTCGTGCAAAGCCCGCTGACGCTTGACTACGGCGCCGCTCGATTGTTCCTGAATGCGATGGAGCCGGACATGATGTCGGTCCAGGGCACCAACCTCGGGCAGGCCGTGTCGGTGGCGCTCGACGCGTTTGCCTCAACCGAACGGCGGCACCGGGTCCTGGTGGTCATCACCGACGGCGAAGATCACGAAGGAGAGATCGACGACGCCATTGCCCGGGCCACGGATGAAGGTGTCGTCATCTACACCGTGGGGATCGGCTCGACCGATGGGGTCCCCATCCCCGACCGCAGTGCCACAGGGCAGGCGCGGGGTTTCAAGCGGGATGGCGACGGCGCCGTGGTGACAACCCGGCTCGACGAGGCCACGTTGCAGGAGATGGCCGATCGCACGGGTGGGACCTACTACCGCGCGTCGCCCGGAGGCTCCGAGCTGGCGGTCCTGGCGGAAGAGCTGGCCGGGGGAGAAGGGCGGGAATTCGAAAGCGAACAGGTCACCCTGTTCGATGAGCAATACCAGCTGTTTCTCGGTCTTGCCATGGCCTTGCTCGTGGCCGACGTGCTGGTTTCCGATCGCCGCCGTCTCGATGTCGGGTGGACGGGGAGGTTCCGGTGAGTCGCCACCCCCGTGACAGGTGCGTCGCGGTGTTCCTCCTCATCGCGGCTGCGATGCCGAGCTGGGCGTGGGCGCAACCGGGCCGCGCTGCGGTGGCGGCGGGCAATCGTCTCTACGAGGAGGGTCGGTTCGACGAGGCCCACGAACAGTATCTGGAAGCGCTGCGGCAGGCGCCCGATTCGCCGATTGTCCCGTTCAACGACGGGAACGCGTTGTATCGCACCGAGGAGTTCGAGCGGGCGATGGACGCGTATCAACAGGCGGCCGAGAGCGGCGATCCCCGCGTGGCTGCGTCGGCTTGGTACAACCTGGGCAACGCGCTCTACAACCAGCAACAGCTGGAGCCTGCCCTCGAGGCCTACAAACAGGCGCTGCGACGCAATCCATCCGACACGGATGCCAAACACAATCTCGAGGTAACCCTCGAACAACTGCAGGAGCAGCAGCAGAACCCGGACCAGAACCAGGACCAAGATCAGAACCAGGACCAAGACCAAGACCAGAACCCGGACCAGAGCCAGAGCGACCCACAACAAGGCGAGGGACAGGAGAACGAACCCCCAGAACAGAACGAACCCCCAGAACACAACGAGCCGGGAGATCAGGACGAGCCACAGGACCAATCGCAGGCCCCGCCGGACGAAGGGGAGCAACCGCAGGATCAGCCTGAACCAGGCGATCAATCGGAACCCCAACCTGGCGAACTGAGCCGAGAAGAGGCAGAGCGATTGCTCCAGGCCATCAACGAGGATCCCGGCGAAATCCAGCGTCAGCGCCGGTCGACGACGCCGGTGCGGCCGCCACGGAGGCCGTGGTGACAGTCGTCTTCCGCCCCTTCGCCGTCGTCGCGGCGGTGCTGGTCTGGCTCGTGTGCCTCCCGGTGCCCGGTTGGGCCCAAACCGCTCGGGCCTACCTGAGTCAGGCGGAGGTCGGGCTCAACCAGCAGTTCGTCCTGAACGTCGAGGTCGAGGGTATCCAGCAGCTGGACGGGGACCCGCAGGTACCTGACCTGTCCGCGTTTGCGGCCTACCTCGGGTCTGGGACCTCGACGGCGATGCAGATGGCCAACGGACGGACGTCCGTGACGCTCACGATTCAGTACCAGTTTCAGGCCACGGCCGAAGGCACGTTCGCGATCGGTCCGGTGACCGTGCCCGCGGCAGGACGCGCGCTGACGACCGAGCCGCTCTCCATTCGGGTGACGGCCGCACCCGTCAACCGCGCTGACGCGGATACCGGCATTGCCCCGGACGATCTGTTCGTTACCGCCACGCCGAGTAAGGAGACGGTGTACGTCAACGAGCCGGTGACGGTGGAGTACCGAATCTTTACGCGGGTCAACGTGGACGGTTACACCTTGACCGAGCAGCCGGGCACCGCCGGTTTCTGGGCGGAGGATCTGCCGGATCCGGCCGGTGGCGTTGAGCAGGTGGTGCGCAACGGCGTGCCGTACGCCAGCTCAGTCATTCGGCGCGTCGCGTTGTTCCCCACCAGCGCTGGGCCCAAGACCGTGGATCCCTTGAGCCTCGAGGCTCAGGTGCGCGTGCAGCGTCGCTCACGCGGGTTCTTCGACGACCCGTTCTTTGGCGGGAGCCGGACTCGCGCCATCGTCCTGCTGTCTGACTCGGTGGAGCTGGAGGTCCGGCCACTACCAGCCGGCGAGCCCCCCTCGTTCACGGGCGTGGTGGGACAACTCGAGGTGGTGACCTCGTTTGACCGGACGGACGTCAACACCAACGATGCCCTGACGTTTCGCCTGGAGGTCACCGGGACCGGAAACATCAGAACGCTTGCCGCGCCGGAGTTGGGGTTTCCCTCCGACTTCGAGGTCTACCCTCCCGATGTCACCGAACGGGTGGAACCATTTGGTGACGGCGTGCGGGGGCGCAAGGTGTTCGAGTATGTCGTGGTTCCGCGCGCGCCGGGCGAGGTCTCGATTCCACCCGTGGAACTGGCCTACTTCAACATTCAGACCAACAGCTACGCCGTGGCGCGATCGGCGCCGATCGCAGTGCGTATCGTGGGCGATGCTGCCGACGCCCCGTCCGGTCCGAGCCGTCGCCGCCGAAGCGGGATCGACGCGCAGCAGGACATCCGGTTCATCAGGATCGCGATGCCGACCTTTCGACCGATCGGAGCCTCACTGTTTCGCAGTCCAGGGTTCTGGGCCGTGCTGCTGACGCCGCTGTTGGCTGTGGCCGGGGCGGGGGCCATGCGACGCCACCAGGATCGCCTGCGTGGCGATGTGGCCTACGCGCGCCGCCGCCGGGCGTCTCGCCTGGCGAAACAACGTCTCGCTACGGCCGAGTCGCTCCGATCGCCTGAGCGGCACCGCGACTTTCACGCTGAGGTGGGACGTGCGCTGCAGGGCTTCCTGGGAGACAAGCTCAACCTGGCGGAAGCGGGTCTGGTGCGTGACGAGATCCGGTCGCATCTGATGGCACGCGGGGTGCCGGACGAGGTCATCGCGGCGTATCTTGGCTGCCTCGAGGACTGCGACCGCCAACGATTCGCTCCCACCGAGCCAGATGCAGCGGCGATGGAAGAGATGCTCGCCAGAGCCGGGCAGACCATGACCAACCTCGGCCAGGCACTTTCATGACCACCAAGCGGCTGACGCCACTGATCGGCATTTGGCTGTCGCTGCTGACGGCTGGCGTCCACGCCGGGCAGGATGCGTTCTTCGACGAAGGCAACCAGCGCTATCAAGACGGGGATTTCGACGGTGCGTTGGCCAGCTACGCCCGCATCCTGGAGGAGGGACTCGAAAGCGGGGATCTCTACTACAACCTCGGCAACACCTACTTCAAACGTGGAGAGCTGGGCCCGGCGATTCTGTACTACGAGCGCGCGCGACGGTTGATGCCAGCCGACGACGACCTGCTGGCCAACCTGGCCCTCGCCCGGCAGCAGACGGACGACGACATCACTCCGTTGCCAGAGTTCTGGTTGTTCCGGGCGGTGCGCTGGTGGGTCGAGCTGGTCTCTCGCTCAGCCTTGGCCTGGTTGGCGGCAGTGGCCTATATCGCTGCCGCTGGCGGCACGGTGCTCTGGATCTTGAAGCCCGGTACACCGGCGGCGCTGTGGGCCCGCCGCGCGGCCTCGACCGCGGCCGTGGTGGCGCTCGTCTTCGGCATCAATCTGGTCGTCAGGGAACTGGGCATCGGGGCGCCGCAGGAAGCGGTGGTGATGGCGACGGAGGCCGATGTGCACAGCGCACCGTCGGGGGATAGCGCGCTCCGGATTTTCGCGGTCCACGAGGGCGCGAAGGTACGGATGGGCCGGCGTTCCGCCGACTGGGTGGAGATCGTGCTCGAAGACGGCACCGTCGGCTGGGTGGCGGCGGACGAGATCGAGCCGATCTAGTCCGGCGGCGCGCCTGTGCACGGACCGTGCCGACGCAATCTTTTCGCGGAAGAGCACGCCCGGCAAATGGATCTTACCGGGAGGTGCTCTCACAGCCTTCGTCTACACGTCCGCCGACTGGACCAGAGGGTCTCAGTTGGCGTCACGCCACGCCGCGGCTTCGCCTTCGATCTGGGCCATCTCCTGGATCGGTAGCACGACGCGTGCATTGAATCGCAGAAACGGTGTCCACGGAGCCAGCGTCTTCGCCAACTCGGCGCCGTCCGCCGCTTCTATCAGGGCCGCGCCCCCAGTCCCGTCAGCGAATCCGTAGAACCCCTGGAACTGCGCGGGGCCCGGTTGCCACTTGGAGAAAAGGTCGAGCGACCGCTTGCTGCCGGGTTCAGAGGTGTCGATGAATTCCCATGTCACGTGAAACAACATAGAGGTCCTTTCGGTTTTGGGGTCGTGGCTCGGGCGACCTTCCCGCCGCCTGAAACAGAACCGACACTCTACACCATTCCGCAGGCTACCGGTTCAGGATTGCCGCACCGCGTGGGGGGCGGCCGTGGCCCTCTCGCCCGGGGGGATCCGTTGGCCTCGAACGACTGTCGAAGTAGTGATGTGCGCTACGTTTACCTCAGCTCCGGTGGCCGACACCGCTGAGCCCCCGTCGCCGGAGCCTACCGGCGACCCGGTGGAGCGCGAGTTGGTCGCCGCGGTCATCAGGAAGGACCGCAAGGCGACCGCCGAATTCATCGAGCGGTACGCTGACCCGGTTCACGCCTACGTGCGGTTCCGTCTGGCGCCACGCACCGATCTGGTGGACGACCTGGTGCAGGACGTGTTCCTCGCCGCGTTGAAGGGGCTGCCAGAGTTCGCCGGCCGCGCGGCCCTGAAGTCATGGCTCCTGGGCATTGCCCGACACAAAGTCGAGGACCACTATCGGACGAGCTTGCGACGCATGGAAACCCCCGAATTGGACGACGACTCGGGGTTGATTCCCGTGGAGTTCCCTTGTTTCGACGAGATGATCGATGGCGCGCGGCTGCGCGACAAGACCCGTCGGGTGTTGGCGCGTCTCCCCGAGGCGTACAGCTACGCGTTGTTGTGGCGCTACTGGGAGCAGCGCAGCGTTCGGGCAATCGCGGCGGAAACCGGCCGCTCCGAAAAAGCTGGTGAACGGCTGCTCGCACGGGCGCGCACCCAATTCAAACGGCTGTGGGAGGCCGATTGAGAGACGGCACGATGGATTCCGAGCGCTTTTTCCTGAAGGTGGCGGAGACGACCGATGCCGATCCCGGCACGGATGCGGCGCCGGCCCGCCTGAAGTCCCGGATGTACTCGCGGCTCCTGGCGGAGCAGGCCTCCACCGGCCCGTTGCTCAGCCTGTCTGAGACCCGGGAATCCGGCCGGTCAGTCTGCGTATTCGAGCTGCTCGTGGCGCAGGCGCCGGTGCCTGATCGTGTCAAGTCGATGAACCCGTGCACGGTGTGCCATGCCCGATACCTGGCCGAGCGACTGGACCAGGCGCCGATTTTCTGGCCGCATTGCCCGTACTCCGAATTTCATCGCGGCTAGGTTGCCTCTGACGCAGAGCACTAGAGCGCGAGCACCACACCGATCAGATTCTGGAAGTTCATCAACCCGCGCGAGCCGGCGGGATCGAGGTACCGACTGAAGGGGTTCTTGCTGACGCTCTCGCTGAACGAGTAGCGCAGGCGAAGGCGTGTGCCCGCGGCGACATCGACGCCCACGGCGACCCGGAGGACCGCCTCCGTCGAGGCGGTGTTCGGTGACGGTGCAGTGAGACTTCCATCCACCGATGAGCCTCGTCCCGTGGTCTCCAGTCTGAGGACGCCCGCGCCAGCGGACAGGTAGGGCCGAATCCGGCTGGCCCGTTCACGAAAGTAGACCAGGACGTCGCCGATCGCGGCATGTTGCGTGCTCGCGCGGGCCTGCTCGAAGAATCGGCTCGCGCCGGGTTCGCCGACGCCGGTGAAGACGAGGAGGGCGTTCTGATTCCAGATGTAGTTCGCCTGGACCGACACGTATTCACGCAGGTGAACGCCCAGGAACGCGTTCACGGCGGTGCCGTTCTCGGGCTTGTACATCGAAATCGTGAAGCCGTCGGCCGTCACGACGCCGGATGGGTCGCCGGACAACGTCGCCACACCGCCGACGACTCCAGCGAAGACGCGGACATCCTGCGCCAGCAGTGGTCGCGGCAACGCTGCCAGCGACAGGAGGATCCATGCGACCTGACGGAGACCGAGCCACATGACTCGATCTCTATCACGTCTCGGCGCCACCCACGCAAAGACGTGGGTGGCGCCGATTCCGACGACGAGGGGTGCAGCCACTAGGGAAGAAGATGGATGACGACGCGCGCGACGGGGTTCTTCCAATCACGCGTGCGAGGGAAATCACCGACCCCGAGGATACCAGAGCTGATGACGACTGCGCCCTCTCCCCTCCCCGCCACACCGCCGCCCCCGGGACCGCGGCACTCAGGAAAACTGGGGCCAGGAATCGAGGCGCACCGCTCGTCGTTCACCTCGGTGCCCGCGTCGTAGGCGTACGCGTACACGACCTTCACGTCGCTTCCCATCGGCAGTGCCGTATCGAGCCCCATGAACGCGTCGTTGGTGGGAATGAGCATTGCGGCGAGGCTCAAGCGGTCATAGGTCCCACCGCCCATCAGTGTGAACGATCGGGTGACCCCGGGGCCGGTCAGCCCGGCGGTTGCCGTGACCTCCATGACCGAGGCCGGCATGGCGTTGAGCGCCGCGGTGAGGGGCGCGACACCGCCTTCCTCGGCCAGGATTCTCAGCTCCGGCGACGCCGCCGTGCCCGGCACGAAAATGCTGACGCCACCGCTATGCGTGGCTCCGAGAATCGGTGTAAAGCTTTGACCTGGCGTGAGATTCGTGATTCGCACCTCATACCGACTGCCGGCCTGTGCGAGGACGGTGTCGTGTGTGCCCTGCCCGACGAGGACAAGGGCAAGAACAGTTGTGGTGAGAGCGGTCATCCTTCGAGACATCGTGCAGTCCTCCTGAGGTGTGGTGCGTGAGCACCCTGTCGCGGTACGCAGCCTCGTGTCGGACCGTGTCCGACACACGTCAGTACCAGTCGGCGCGCGGCACCGGATCCCCCTCCATCCCCGTGGTCCTCTTTCGCTGCACGTTGCGGTATGGTGGCCCCATGCTGGAGCATGCGCCCGTCGTGGTCGGGATCATCGGCGCCTCCGGGTCCGGCAAGACGACGCTCGCCCGCGCCCTCGTGGCCGCGCTGCCCGCGGACGAGGCGGTGATCCTCCCGCTGGACGCCTACTATCGAGACCTCTCGCACCTCGACGCGGATCGGAGACCGCACTGCAACTTCGACGCACCAGCGGCTATCGACTGGCCGCTGTTCGAGGCGCACCTGCTTTCGCTTCAGCAGGGCCGCGGTGTCGATCGGCCCCACTACGACTTCACGAGTCATACCCGCACAGCCGGGACGACCCGCCTCCCATCGCGACCTGTCGTGGTGACCGAAGGCGTACTCCTGTTCTGCCGTAGACGTGTCCGGTCCTTGATCTCGACATCGGTGTTCCTGGACGTGGACGACCAGACCACGGTTGCGCGGCGGCTGGCTCGGGATCTGCGCGAACGAGGACGCGGCGCCGACGACGTCCGGGCGCAGCTCGCGCGCGACGTGTTCCCGATGTTCGAACGGTACGGGCGGCCGGCACGCCGGTGGGCCACCCTCACTGTGTCTGGCACCGCGGGCATCGCGGCCAATGTGGATCGGGTGCTGAGGGCGCTGGGTCGAGAGCGCTAGCCCACGTTGTATGGTGTGGCCAGACGCAGGTCTGGGTGCGTGTCGAGGTAGGCGGCGATCCGGTCCTGCCGCGTCACCGCCTCGGCCAGAAACGACACCGCCGCGGTCAGTCGGTCGTCCGGTTGGGCACAACTCAGTCGCAGAAAGCCGCCCCCGGCCCCCCCGAAGCACTCGCCGCCGAGGCAGGCGACGCCGAGCCGGTCGTCCGCGCCTTCCAGCAGATACAGCGCAAGCCCGTGCGACGTGATGCGCTCGCGGTTGCAGATGGTCGCTACGGATGGGAACACATAGAACGTTCCGCCAGGGAGCAGGCAGGTGACGCCGTCCACCTCGTTCAGCGCGTCCACCAACAAGAGCACCTTGCGATGAAACTCCAGCATTCGCTGGTCTCGCTCGGCCCGGCTGTGTTGGAGTGCGGCGACCCCGGCCAACTGTGTGAACGGTGGGACGCAGGATAGCGCCGTATTGGTCAGCAGGTCGAGGACTCTCACCGTCTCGGGGTTCGAGACCGCGTAGCCGAGCCGCCA
>SXOW01000085.1 GCA_005778315.1 Acidobacteriota bacterium | reverse complement strand
GTTCGTGAACGCATAGAATAAGGTCCACTGCTCGACAAAGCATGCCCTGATCCACATGTCTCGCAGCAGGCGAAGCCCGTGGGTCGTCAGCAGCGCGAGCATCTTCAGATTGGTGAGGCGCCCGACGGTGAACAGTCGACTGGAGTAGACGTCGACGCCTCGATTCTGCTCTTCGACGCTGTCGAGAAACGCGTCCGAGCCTGCGTCGTGCAATTTCCGGATCACGCGCGGCACGAACGAGACCGACTTCCAGTAGTAGGTGTTCCTGTTCCTGTGAACGGACCGCTTGTCGGTCTGAGCCGTGGACCGGTAAAGCACCTTTCCGGCGTCCAGGTCCTCGGAGAGGATCTGCAGGATCGATCCTGTCGTGTCCCACTGCTCGAAAACTTCCCAGAACCCCGCCGGTCCACCACGATTCACCCGGTTGTCACCATGGTGATACGACCACACGCCGTGCCTGGCCACCGTCAGGATGTCGCCTCTGAGGATCCTGAATCCAAACCGCAGCAGGAGGTCGAGGTCGTAGCGCCCGATCGCCAGGATGTCTTCAGGATCGAAACGGTCGGAGAATTTCGTCGACACCGGCGTGACGCTGAGGCTGGGCACCTCCTGCAGCAGTGCGGCGGCGTCGGTTGTCGCGAAGGCGTTCGGCTGCACATCAAAAAGCCGGGCGTCGAGTCTCGTGTACACCGCAAAGACCAGATACCGCCAGTTCGTGAGGACCCGTCGCACGAGGCCCGGGCGCGTGGTCGGGCCGGCATTCAGGACTACCAGATCGATACTGGCGCACCGCGATCTCATGAGGCGGTCGAGGAGCACGTATTCCCATCGTGCGAGCTCGCACGAATCCAACAAGAGGCCGAGACGAATCGGACGCGTCATGCGCTGGGGGACTAGTCGAACCCGAGGTCGTCGCCATTCTGGTGGCGCGCCGCGTCGGCCACGCCGCGCTGCGCGTCCACAACCGGCGCGGTCCAGGACGACACGGCACTCCCGACGAGGATCAGCAAGGCAGGCGATCGCTTCATGTGAGCCGTCCTTTCACTCCAGCCCTGGCGCATGCCGAGCGGGCCGGACGGAGATGCTACCAGAGTCAAGCCCGGGCGGAGCGGCCCGGCGCCCGTCTGGCGCCGGCGGGGCAGGGCTCCTGGTCCCCCGATGGACGCTGGTTGGCGGACACGGCCCGGACGGAGGCTGGCCGGCTCCCGTGGATCCATTTCTTGACACACAGGGGCAGAGCCGATACACATGGCCCCGATACCGGGGTGCGGCCGCACACTCCTCCGGCTGGTGCGGCCATCGCGCGACGAGACGTGCGGGAGGGGAACAGCATGCTTCGACAGTCGCTGGTCTTGCTCGGCCTGCTGGTGGTGTTGCCGATGGCGGCGCCGGTTCAGGCGCAGTGGTCGCAGTTTCGCGGATCCAACGCGGGCGACGTCGGAGACGACCCGACGTTGCCGGCTACCTGGAGCGAGACGGACAACGTCGTGTGGGTGGTCGACATTCCTGGCCTGAGTTGGAGTTCGCCGGTGGTCTGGGAGGACACCATCTTCGTGACCTCCGCCATCAGCGCTGGCGAGGAGCCGGCGCCGATTCCCGGGCTCTACGACCCCGGTGACGACAACGGCGCCACCCGCTCCGCCGCCAACCACCGGTGGGTGGTCTACAACATCGATTTTGCGTCCGGGGCCGTGCGCTGGGAGCGCGAGCTGGCAAGCGCCACCCCAGGAATTGCCCGGCACATCAAGAACAGCTTTGCGTCTGAGACGCCGGTGACCGATGGTCGACGCGTGTATGCGTACTTCGGCAGTGCTGGGGTAGTGGGCGCCCTCAACATGAGCGGCGAAACGGTGTGGACCACCGATCTCGGCGCGTATGAGACCACCTTGGGATTTGGCTCGGCCGCGTCGCCCATCTTGCACGGCGACCGTATGTATATCGTGCACGACAACGTTGAATCGTCGTTCATCGTCGCGCTCGACACGGACACCGGGCAGGAGGTCTGGCGAGTGGAGCGTGCCGAACGCGGGCAGAACTGGGCCACGCCATTCGTGTGGGAGAACGACCAGCGCACGGAGATCGTCACCGCCGGCACGCAGGGTGTGCGGTCCTACGATCTCGACGGGGGCCTGCTGTGGGAGATCCATGGGATGTCAGGGCTGACCATCCCGACGCCCTTCGCGAAGCATGGGTTGCTGTACATCAGTTCCGGATACCCTGGCGGGGGCCTTCGGCCCGTGTATGTGGTGAAACCGGGCGCGTCGGGCGATATTTCGATCTGGTCCGAGGAGGACATGCGAACCGGGCTGTCGTCCGGTTTTCCCGGCGCCAAGGTGTCGTCGGACCACGTGGCGTGGGCCTACCCGTTGCTGGGGACCTACAATACGTCGGCCCTGGTCTACGGCGACTATTACTACACCCTGCTCGACCGTGGGTTCCTGGTCGCACACGACGCCCGCACGGGTGACGAGGTCTACCGACGGCAGCGACTTGAGATCGGCAATGGATTCACCGCATCGCCCTGGGCCTATAACGGGAAGATCTTCCTGCTCAGCGAAGACGGCGAGACCTTTGTGGTGAAGGCAGGACCGGAGTTCGAGATTTTGCATACGAATGCGCTCAACGAAATGACGCTCGCCACCCCTGCCGTGGCGCATGGCAGCGTGATTGTGCGGACGCAGTCGAAGCTCTATCGACTCGCAGAGGGAGGCCAACGGTGATGACAAGTGGTATCCGGTCCAGGGCAGGCGCGCGCGCCGCGCTCACCCATGGAGCCCTGTTGGTCCTCGGTGCGATGCTGCTGGCCGTGGTCGAGGGACCGTCGTCGGCGCTGGCCCAGGGCGTGACGCTCACCCAGGTTGGTGCCATTCCGGGTCCGGCTGAACATGTGCGGGTGCAAGGCGATTTCGCCTATGTGTCGCGGCATACGGACTTGACGATCTGGGACGTGTCGAACCCGGCGTCGCCCACCCGCAAGGGCAGTGTCCAGATGCCGGAGGAGATCTGGGGCTTTCGGGTCCGGGGCGATCGCGCCTTTGTCGGCGCGAATTTTTTTGGCGTGGCGATCGTGGATATCTCCGACCCGGCAGCGCCGCGGCTCCTCAGCAACCACAAGACGCTGGGCCAGGCGAAGATCGGCGCCGTGTACGAGAACCGGGTGGTGCTGATCGACCATATGGAGGGGATGGTGATGGTCGACATCTCCGACGAAGCCGCCCCGACCGGAGCAGGGTCTTTTTTTCTGGACGGCTATGCGCGTGATGTCGTGACCTCCGGCAAGATGGCCTACGCCACCGACTCGCCCACTGGGCTCTATGTGTTCGACCTGTCCCGACCAGGCGAACCGGACCCGGTGGGTGTCCTCCACGCGCCTGCGTCGCCGCCGTCGATCGAGGTGCAGCAGGAGGTCGGCGAACCGTCGGGCATTCTGGCCGGGGCCGGCGGCGGAGATCTGCAGATCTACGACGCCACTGACCCAACCGCACCGATCAAGGCTGCGACCTTTGAGACGCCGGGCCGCGCCGCGCGCGTGGCCATCTCCGGCACGCATGTTTTCGTCGCGGATACCGAGTCAGGCGTCACCGTCGTTGATATTTCGAACCCCTCCGCCCCCGTCGCGGCCGGCACCTTCAGCACCGACGCCCCCGCCCGCGACATCGCGGCCAACGAGACGCATGTATTCGTGGTGGTCGGCGCGGGGGAACGGCAAGAGGGGGAGACCGAGGTGCAGATTCTGCGGCGAGGCAACTAGGGTCTGGGTGGCCCTAAATTACGCAACCGGAGCCGCGAGGAAGCCCCGCTGGCCGATGCGGCGCTTGGCGGTCGCGGCCACGACGAGCGCAAGGCCGCAGGCCGTGGCCCAGGAAGCGGTCATACGGGCCTCACGCGCTACTTGAACCGGGTCAGCGTGATGTCGACCAGCCGGGTGCGTGGTTCCGCGCGGCGCCACTGGACCAGAATGGGACTCTGATACTGGCCCTCCGCCACCCGTCCGCTGCCCGGCGTCTCGCGATCGGACACCGGAAGATGGACCGAGCGCTTCATGCGCAAGAAATGCCGGGCCGGCGCTCCGAAGAAGCGGGAGACGATCTTCTCGATGACCGAGTCGCTGAGACGGAGCGCGTCGACCAGTTCATTGAACACGCGCACCATGTCGTACTTCGCGTAGTCGATGGTCTTGTTCGGAATCGACCGTGGGTCGGCCAGCAGATGCCGGCTCTTTTCGGCCATGAACCGGAGCGGATCCCGCAGCACTTCGGCCAAATCGTGCCGCATCAACAAGGTTTCGTACTCGTTGACCGTCAGTCCGGCCTGGTCTTCGCCCGGGGCCAGCGCGAGCTGGATGCGCCCCTTGGTGACACCGTGAGAGGCGATCAGCTCCTGGCACCGCTCGTAGATGCCAAGCCGCGAGTCTTTCAGGTTCACCGACTCGACTGGATGGGCCGACATCGGGACGCTTACGCGGTCGCACGCCACCGTTTCTTCCGAATTGAAACCTAGAATCGTGGTCACCCGGCGGCGCGGACGCCCTGCGTTCATGCCGTCGAGGTCGATGAAATAGACCGGCTCGTTCGCGCGGCCGCGATACGTGACACAGCTGCGCAGTCCCGCGCTGATGAAGGCGAGGTGCGAATCGGCGTTGAGCGGTTCGGTTTCCCGCTGCTCCTCCGACAACTCATGCCGGAGATCCAGTTCGTCGTGCTTGTACCCGGCGCGCTCCGGAAACACGTTTCGGAAGAACGATAGATAAGGGGCCAGTCCGTCTCGCTGGCGATTCAAGCGGACCGCGAGACTCTGGTCGAGGTAGCCGGCGGTCGTGTGAAACGACGAGTAGAGGGCCTGGGGGAATGGCCGGATGACGTCGCCGTGGTCGGCGGTGACACGTTCCCGAACGTCAACGAGATCGACGCGGGCGCGGGGACTGATTTCGAGCGCGACTTCGACCGGTGACATCGACACGACGCAAAACATTCTAACCCAAGACGGGACATCGGGTTAGCAGAATAACGCTCTTGGCGAAAGAAACGCTAGAAACTCAGGCAGCGGCGGGAGCTGCTGGCGCCCAACCCTTCCAGGAGGGCAATGGTCTCGGGAAACAGCTGGATGCATTCCACCGGGGTCCGCCCGGTTGGGCGACGGGCGGACGATTTCCCCGTGAATGGAAGGCGTGAATGTAAGGTAGTGTAGCCGTTGTGGGGGCCACGTGACCATCGCGGTCGTGGCACGCCGGGCTTCGCACAGGCGGGAGGTGAGGAGTGAAACGGGAGACGACGCTCGCGGTGGCACTGATGGTCCTGCTCGCATGTCCCCGCGCGGGAGCGGCGCAGCAGTGGCCGAGATTCCGGGGGCTTCAGGCGGGCAGTGTGGCCGACGACCCGACGCTGCCTGACACCTGGAGCGAGACCGAGAACGTCGCGTGGAAGATCGACGTGCCCGGTCTCAGCTGGAGTTCACCCATCGTCTGGGATGACCACATTTTTGTGACCACCGCGGTGAGTGCCGCGGACGACGAGGTGCAACCGATTCGGGGTCTCTATGACCCGGGTGAGCACAACGGGTCGGTCCCGGCCAATGGTGAGCACCGCTGGCTGGTGTATGACATCGACTTTGAAACAGGCGCGGTGCGGTGGGTCCGGGAGTTGCATCGTGGCGTGCCGACGATCACGAGGCACCTCAAGAACAGTTTCGCCTCCGAGACCCCGGTGACCGACGGGGAGCGGCTCTACGTCTATTTCGGGAGCATCGGCCTCCTGGCGGCGCTTGACTTCGACGGTGAAGAACTGTGGCGGCTCGACACTGGCACGTTCAACACCATGCAGGGCATGGCCACCGCATCGTCACCCGCCCTGCACGGAGACCGGCTCTACGTGCTCAACGACAACACGACCCAGTCGTTTCTCACGGCGATTGATACGGCGACAGGGGGCCAGGTGTGGCGGGTCGAGCGCGACGAGCCGGGACACACCTGGGCGACGCCATTCGTGTGGGAGAACAGTCTGCGCACGGAGATTGTTACGTCGGCCACCGGGCGAGTGCGCTCGTATGACCTGCAGGGCGAGCAGCTGTGGGAATTGAGCGGCATGTCGCCGTTGACGACCCCCAGCCCGTTCACCAGCCATGGGCTCGTGTACATCAGTTCGGGGTATCCCGGAGGCTCCCTGCGTCCGGTGTATGCCATCCAGCCTGGCGCGGCTGGAGATATTTCGGTGTACACAGACGTCGCTAGCGGCCTGCAGGAAGGGTTCCCAGGATCTCGACACTATTCCCAGGACGACCACGTCGTCTGGGCCTACCCGTTGCTCGGGACCTACAGCACCACCGCGCTGGTGCATGGCGACATCTACTACACGTTGTTGGATCGGGGCTTTCTCACCGCGCATGACGCGGCGACCGGCGCAGAGGTCTACGGTCGGCAGCGTCTGGAGATCGGAAACGGCTTCACCGCCTCCCCCTGGGGCTACAACGAGAAGATCTTTCTCTTGAGCGAAGATGGCGACACGTTCGTCGTGCGCGCCGGCGCAGACTTCGAGATCCTGCACAAGAACTCGCTGAACGAGATGTCGCTCGCCACGCCGGCGGTGGTCCGCGGGAGTGTGATCCTGCGTACGCAGTCGAAGCTCTATCGCATTGCCCGTCAGTGAACGACGGCTGAACAGATTGACAGATCACCATGTTCACCGTGTTTGAGAACTGGCTCGTCGGGCAAGGCCTCCGGGCGGAGTTCGCAACGCTGGGCGCGATGGCGGGCGGAGCCGTCGGCGTCGTGCTCCTGGCGATCATCGCGGATCTGCTCGCGAAGCGGGTGGTGCTGCGGGGGATGGTGGACCTGGCCGCGCGCACCGACACCGAGTGGGGCGACGTGCTGACCCAGCGTCGCGTGTTTCACCGCCTGGCGCACATCGCGCCGGCGCTGGTGATCTACAGCATGGCTCCCGCGGTGCTGGGTCGCTCGGCGGCCGCGACGGACTTCGTGCAGTCCGCCTGTCTGCTCTACATGATTCTGGTCGCCGTGTCGGTGCTGGACGGTGTCCTGAATGCGGCCGTCGATCTTGTGCGGGCGACGCGGTTTGGCGAGCTGCTGCTACTCACCTCCTTCGCCCAGGTCGCCAAGCTCGTACTGTACTGCTTGGCCGGCATCGCCGCGGTCTCCATCGTTATTGGTGAATCGCCCGCGTTGCTCTTCAGCGGCCTCGGCGCCATGACCGCAGTGTTGATGCTCATTTTCAAGGACCCGATCCTCGGGTTCGTGGCTGGGATTCAACTGTCGGCCAACCAGATGGTTCGCCCGGGCGACTGGATCGAGATGCCCAAGTTCGAGGCGGACGGCGACGTGCTCGAAGTCGCGCTGACCACGGTGAAGGTGCAGAACTTCGACAAGACGATTACCACCATCCCGACCTACGCGCTCATCAGCGAGTCGTTCAAGAACTGGCGCGGCATGGTCGAGTCCGACGGCCGCCGGATCAAGCGGGCGATCAATATCGATCTGCACTCGATCCGATTCTGCGACGACGAGATGCTGGCGCGGTTGTCCGGCGTGCACTTCATGGCCGAGTATCTCGCCGCCAAACGGCAGGAAATCGAGGAGTGGAACCTGCGTCAGGGTGAGGGCCTGGCCACCGCGCTGTACCCGCGGCGACTGACCAATATCGGGACGTTGCGCGCGTACGCGGTCGCCTACCTGCGGCACCACCCCGACATTCACCATGAGATGCCGTTCCTGGTTCGGCAGCTCGCGCCGACGCCACACGGCGTGCCGCTGGAGGTCTATGTTTTCAGCCGGGAGCAGAACTGGGTGAACTACGAGGGGATCCAGTCGGATATCTTCGATCACCTGTTGGCGATGTTGCCGCAGTTCGATCTGCGCCCCTATCAAGTCCCGTAAAGACCCCGATCGTGGCCCCTCCCCACCGCCTCTCTATAGTGAGCATCATGAGGCCGGGGTGGTCGCCCGTCACTTCGCGCCGGAAGAACCGTTCTCGCTCACCTATGTCCACCACCCTTATCTGGGTATTCTTGAGGATCAGTGAGCGCTGGTCTCAGATTACAATGAAGGCTTCGATCTTGCGGGTTCGACTCGTGAGAGAGATTGGCCGCGGGTTCCAGACACAGCACCGACGTCCGGCGCCAGGACGGAGGCTCACACGAGCCACCGATCACCAACGACAACGATACAGCGCACCGCGCTAGCCCACCTCTGCCGCCACGGTGAAGAGGGCAAGAGGGGAGGAGAAGACATATGGGGAACGAGGCAGTGGAGACCGCGCACGCGTTCGAGGAAGCCGCCCAGGCGGGGCGCCAGCCATTCAAGGTGGCTGACCTGTCATTGACCGCATTCGGGCGCAACGAAATCCGTCTCGCGGAACAAGAGATGCCTGGACTGATGGCCCTGCGCGAGGAGTATGCGGGCCAGCGGCCCCTCGAGGGTGCCCGCATCATGGGCAGCCTGCACATGACGGTTCAAACCGCTGTCTTGATCGAGACGCTGGACATCCTGGGGGCGGACGTGCGGTGGGTCTCCTGCAACATCTTCTCCACGCAGGATCAC
>SXOW01000084.1 GCA_005778315.1 Acidobacteriota bacterium | reverse complement strand
CTCCTACATCCACGCCGAGGGCTATCCGGCCGGCGAGATGAAACACGGTCCCATTGCCCTCATTGACGAAGAGATGCCCGTGGTCGCATTGCTGCCATCTGGCACCGTCTTTGAGAAAATGGCGTCGAACCTGCAGCAGGCGAAGACCCGCGGTGGCGCCATCATCGCGGTCACCGAGGGCAGTGACCACAACGTCGCGGCGCTCGTCGACCCAGGCCGAGATGCGATCATCGCCATCCCCAAGTCGCCTCCACTGCTGACGCCGATCGTGATGGTGGTGCCGCTCCAACTCCTGGCGTATCACATCGCGGTCCGCCGGGGATGCGATGTCGACCAGCCCCGCAACCTGGCGAAGAGCGTCACGGTCGAATAGGCTCGCCTCCCAGAGTCGCACCCGGTATGGATTTCCTCGATCAGTTGAACCCTGAGCAACGGGCTGCCGTTCTGCAGACCGACGGTCCGCTCCTGATTCTGGCTGGGGCCGGATCTGGGAAGACCCGGGTCATCTCGTCGCGGGTGGCATACCTGGTGCGGGAGGGGCACGCCTCGCCAGACCAGGTGCTGGCCGTCACATTCACGAACAAGGCGGCGGCCGAAATGCGCGAGCGCGTCGAGCGGCTGCTTGATACCGACTGCCGGCAATTGTGGGTGTCGACGTTTCATGCCTTCTGCGCGCGACTGCTGCGGCGGGAAGGTCCGGCGATTGGGTTATCGCGCGACTTTGTGATCTACGACTCGGCGGATCAGTTGGCCGTGGTGCGACGTGCGCTGCGTGACTTGAACATAGACGACAAGCTGCTGCCGGCGCGCCAGGCGCTGTCGATCATCAGCCACGCGAAGAATCAGATGACCGACCCGACATCGGTCATCGATGAGGGGTGGAGTTCGCGCGGCGAAATGGCAGCCAAGGTCTTCGAGTCCTACCGACGGGCGCTCGATGAGGCGAATGCGCTCGACTTCGACGACCTGCTCCTGCGCACGGTTGAGCTGTTGGCCTCGGCGGACCAGGTGAAACGGCGCTATGGCGAGCGCTTCCGCTTCATCATGGTCGATGAATACCAGGACACGAATCAGCCGCAGTACCGCCTGATTCGTCACCTCGCCGACCACCACCGCAACCTCTGCGTGGTGGGGGACCCGGACCAGTCCATCTACAAATGGCGCGGCGCCGACCTTCGCAATATCCTTGATTTCGAGCAGGATTTCCCCGAGGCGACCGTCGTGTGCCTCGAGCAGAACTACCGCTCGACCCAGGTCATCCTGGACGCAGCCTCGGCCGTCATCCAGCAGAACCGCAACCGCCCTGACAAGCGGCTGTGGACGGACCGGACTGGTGGACCGTCGCTGCGGTACTTCCGGGGTGGCGACGAACTCGAGGAAGCCGAGTGGATCTCCAGGCGGCTGGGTGAGGCGCTCGCGGCTGGAGAAAAGCTGGTCGGGGTGCTGTACAGAACCAACGCGCAGTCACGGGCGCTCGAAGATGCCCTCTTGAGAGCGGGAACAGCCTACAAGATCATCGGCGGGGTCAGATTCTACGAACGTAAAGAGATCAAAGACGCGTTGTGCTACCTCCGCCTACTGATGAACCCCGACGACGACATCAGCCTGCGACGCGTGGTCAATGTGCCCGCGCGCGGGGTCGGCATGGGGGTCATGACGATGCTCGAGGAGTTGCAGCCGCAGGCGATGGACGCCGGACCACTCTTTGCGGGGACACACATCGAGCAGGACCCGTCTGGGTCGCTCTGGCGGCGGCTCGGTCGAGCCCTGGACGAGAAACTGTTGCCCGCTCGAGCCCTGAGCGCGCTGCGGGGTTTTCGGGATCTCATTCTGACCCTCAGTGATGTGGCCACGCGCGAGCCGGTATCGGACGTGCTGGGGAAACTGCTCGACCGAAGTGGCTACGTGGCTGACCTGCGAGGTCAGGAAACAGAAGAAGCAGAGGGTCGCCTGGCCAATCTAATGGAACTGGTGTCGGCCGCGCGTGACTACGAAGTGCGGGAGGCCGAGCCTTCGCTCGCCGGCTTCGTCGATCGGTTGGCGCTACTCTCGGAGACGGACGAGGACAATGAAAGCGGGGCGAAGGAGGCTCGGGTCTGGCTCATGACGTTGCACGCCGCGAAGGGCCTGGAGTTCCCAGTCGTGTTCATGGTGGGCATGGAAGACGGTCTCTTTCCCCATATGCGCTCGCACGAGGACGACGACGCCATCGAGGAGGAGCGTCGGCTCTGCTACGTCGGTATGACCCGGGCCCAGACCCGGTTGATTTTGACGAGTGCGGCCAGACGCCGGGTCTTTGGCGAGTACCAGGCCTCCGAACCATCTCGTTTTCTGGCGGAAATACCCGCGGAGCTCGTCGATGTCGTACAGCCGGTTTTTTCGACACCCGCGAGGGTGCCGACCACCTTCGGCCGTACCAGGCGAGGCCGGAGCCGCTCCGCCGACCAGGAGATCCAGCCAGACTATGGGTATGCCTACGAAGACGAAGACCAGTCGGTCGTCAGTGTGAGTCCGGGCACGCGGGTGCGTCACGCCACCTTCGGGGTCGGCACCATTCTCTCCGTTGAGCCCCTGACCGACGACATGAAACTCACGGTCCACTTCGCTGACGTCGGACGAAAGACCCTACGGGCCAAGTTCGCCAATTTGACGTTAGCGTAGCCGTCGGCGCAAAGGAGCCAGACCCCGGGCAACGGGGCCTGGCTAATGGGGCAAGAACCTGTCGGGGTCCAGGTCCCCGTCTAGGTCCCCGGCTGGCTGACGGTGACGTTGGCGATCACCCAGCGGCCTTCGATCGGCGCTTCGCCGTTCTCCAGCACCGTCCGCTGCAGGGTCACGACCATTTGCTGCTCGGTCGCAACGTCGTTCAGCGTCACGGTCGCCGTCACATCGACATCCTTGGACACAATCTGCCCGTCGAACTGACTGAGATCGACTGGCTGGCTGTCGCTGTAGACGCTCAGTTCCGCAGTACTCCGCTCGGCGGCGACAGCCTGTTGCGCGTCGGATACCGCTTTGGCGTGCTCCATGGTTCGCTCGCGCCAGTCCGTCCATGCCACTTGGACGTCGCTGTCCCGCGAGGCAACCGAACCGTTGACTCGCTCGGCTTCGAGTACTCGATTGATCGCATCAAAGTTCGCGTCCTGATAGGCGATCTTCTCTTGCGCGAACGCGGCTTCGGCGGCCCGGGCGTCGGCCTCCGCTTGAATCAGCTCTTTGAGCCGCAACGGTCGATTACGCTCTTCGCCCACATTGGTCACCGACGGGCCCGTGACCGTGCCTCTTTCACGGACATTCCACGCAAACATGGTGATGTTCACGAGCGAACCGCGATCGCCCACGTTGGACGCGTTGAAATAGGTTCGGATCAGCGTCTGCTCTGCTCCCGCGCCGGCACAGGCGGCCGCCATGGCCATGAGCGGAACCGCGATCAGCGCACATACGCGTGTGGTCGTTCTCGATCGAGACATACACCCGCCTCCCTCTCCACTAGTGCGCCGGAGAGCCCTGGTTCCGACGCTTGGTAACACCCTAATCTGCCGCCTCAGGCGGCTGATTCGGGTCAACATCTTCATCTTCGTCTTCGACAACACCTGGAACATCGACCAGGCGCGCCAGCGAGACGACGAGATCCTGGTCGTCAATCTCGATCAGGCGCACGCCTTGCGTCGCTCGGCCGATTGGCCGGATGTCCGTCGTATCCATACGAAGGACCTTGCCCTGCTGGGTGATGAGCATGAGCTCATCCTCATTCTCCACATAGGCAATGCCAGCGACACGGCCGTTTCGAGCCGACGTTTGAATGCTAATAATACCGAGTCCCCCCCGCGATTGCACGCGGTATTCATCCAACGGGGTCCGCTTCCCGTAGCCGTTTTCGGTGACCGTCAGGAGCGTGCCCCCGGGCCGGACCACCGCCATCGCGACGACCTCGTCCTCGGCCCGCAGACGGATTCCGCGCACGCCTGTTGCGGTGCGCCCCATCGGTCGGACGTCCTGTTCTTCGAACCGAATCGCCTTGCCTCGCCGGGTGCCGATGAAGACCTGGCCCTGCCCATCGGTGAGTTCGGCGGCGATCACCGCGTCATTCTCGGACACCCCGGCGGCGATAATCCCGCCCTGGCGCGGGTTTCGAAACGCTCGGAGGTCAGTCTTCTTGATCGTGCCGAGCCTGGTCCCGGTCACGATATAGCGCTCGCCGTCCTCTTCGGGCCACTCGCGCACGGCGAGCAGCGCCGCGATTTTTTCGCCAGGCACCATCGAGACGAGATTGGCGATGGCTTTGCCGCGGCCGCTCGGCCCGACGTCCGGGATCGTGTAGACCTTCAGCCAGTACACCCGCCCCTGGTCCGAGAAAATGAGGATGTAGGCGTGGGTCGACGCGACGAACAGATGGGTCAGGAAGTCCTCACCTCGCGTGCGCATCCCGAGACGTCCCTTGCCACCCCGGCGCTGGCTCCGATACTCGCTCAGAGCGGTTCGTTTGATGTACCCGGTATTGCTGACGGTAATCGCCATGTCCTCTTCGGCGATGAGATCCTCAATCCGTAGCTCGCCCGGGTCGTCCACAATCTCGGTCCGTCGCGCGTCGCCGTACCGCTCCTGCACCGCCCGCAACTCCTCGACGACAAGACCCATCAGGAGACCCTCGCTGCTGAGGATCCGGCGCAAACGCTCGATCACCGCGTGGAGCTCGGCAAGCTCGTCCAAGACCTTCTGGCGCTCGAGACCCGTCAGGCGTTGCAACTGCATGTCGAGAATGGCCTGGGCCTGAATCTGACTCAGCGCGAAGGTCTCGATCAGCCCGGAGCGGGCATCGGCCGGGTTCGGAGCCTTGCGAATGAGTGCAATCACCGCGTCGAGCTGGTCGAGCGCAATCTTGAGGCCTTCAAGAATGTGCGCGCGCGCCTCCGCTTTTCGGAGTTCAAATTCGGTGCGGCGTCGGACGACGTCATGCCTGAACGCCACGAACTGCTCCACCATGTCGAGCAGTGGGAGCACGCGGGGACGCCCCCCGGCGATCGCCAGCATGATCACCCCGAAGGTGGTTTGGAGCGGGGTCTGTTTATAGAGATTGTTCAGGACCACTTCCGGTACTTCGCCGCGCTTGAGTTCGATGACGATCCTCATCCCATCGCGGTCGGACTCGTCGCGCAGGTCGCTGATCCCTTCGAGCGACTTCTCACGAACCAAGTCGGCGATTTTTTCAATCAGCCGCACTTTGTTGAGCTGGTACGGAATCTCTTTGATGACGATGGCCTGACGGTCGCTTTTCCCGATCGGTTCGATCTCCGAGCGACCGCGGACCGTGAGCGACCCACGCCCTGTCTGATACGCCGAATCGATCCCGGCGCGCCCGACAATGACGCCGCCGGTGGGGACATCCG
>SXOW01000083.1 GCA_005778315.1 Acidobacteriota bacterium | reverse complement strand
CTGCCGGCTTCGACGTGGTGCGGTGGGAGACGCCGGTGATGGGCCGTGCTGACCGGTCCGGGTGGTTGACCGGCCTGTTTCGCGCGGTGCTCGAATCGGCACGGTCAGGCAGTCTGATCGACCTGTACGCCCAGCGCCGCTGAGGGGACCGCCCTCTGCCCTGTAGCGGACCCGGTTCCCGGCCGATAACACCAGTAAGACACCTGTCTGGCGCGCGCAGTGGTTGTGTGCCTAGGGGAATTGAACGTGGTCCAGAACGATACAGAGCATGGCGAGTCGACCCCCCAGGCACGGGCCGAGGCTGAGTACACCTTGGAGTACCCCGCCCGTTGTCCGCATTGTAAAGCAGAGGTTGAGGCACTATGCGTGGCCCGGCTCCTGCGGACCCGGGTCAATTTCACGTCGACACTGCCGCGCCGCGGGCATGTGATCTCCTGCCCGAAGTGCGCGACGATCATTGCGGCCGAGCTGGTGGGCTTCGCCTGATGTCGGGCGTCAACCATCCCGATTGACCCCGCGCTGCTAATGCGCCCCAGGTCCGCGGTACGCCTTTTCTCCCGCTTCGACCCGCGCGTCCAGGCGGTTATCGGGCGGCGGCAACGGGCACGTCGTGTGTGGGTTGAAGGCGCAGGGCGGATTGTAGGCCCGGTTGAAGTCGACCGTGGTCCACCCGTCGGCATCCGGGGCATCGGCGTAGAGGAAGCGCGCGGCCGAATAGGTCTCGGCTCCGCTGGTTCCGTCGCGCATGATGAACCACAGTCGCTCCCCTGAATTCACCGGCAGCATCCGCGTCTCCTGACCGCCGACCGTCAGTGTCACGTAGCCGGTGCTCGTATAGGTTTCGATGTCACCGAGGATGTTGAGCATCTTCACGGTCATAGGCTCCGCGTGTGGTGTGAACTTCCCGCGCACGCGGTAGGCGTCATCCACCGGGAACCAGTCGAGTCCCGTGAAGTTCTTGCGAAGATCGGCATCCGTATCCCGGACCCGGATCGCCAGCCGCTCGCCGCTCACGTGTACCCACAGGGAGACCGGGCCCAGGGACACGGTCACGGGCTGGTCTGCCGGGTAGAGTTGCGCCGTTTCCACCGTCTCACCGTCGACCGTCAGTCGTCCATCGGCAGGAGCGCGCACCGTCACATGCCCGTCGCGTAGTTCGAAGACCCCGGCCTCCGGCGGGATGTGGGGCACAACGAAGTCGTTGCGCTGACTCGAGCCGAAACTGGTCTGACCCTCGCGCAGGAAGAACAGGGACGAGACCGTGAGCCAGCCGTCGTCAGCCTTCAGGCGTGCTTCCCGGTCCGCTCGCCACGCCATGACTTCGGCTTCGTAGTCGTTCACCGCTCCGACCAGCGTTGTGACCCCGGCACCGGCGGTGAGGATCGCCGCCGTCAGCACGCGCACATGTATCAGCATGATCGTATCGAACCACAGTCGATGGCGGTGGTCAACGGCCGGCGGGCTGGACGCCATGCGACAATCCTCGCGACGTATCTGCGTGCCGGTGGCGGCGGGTGGAGCCAGACCGCGCGCGGTGTGAGGCACGCCGGAGCCTGGTCCACGACCCCTGGAAGGAAGACCGGATGAACGACCAGCGCCCGCTCTTCCAACATCCGCCGTGGATGGTGGGCATCATGCTCATCCTGGGGGTGATGTCGCTGCTCGTCGGGCTGACAATTGATCCCTTTTGGCTGGTCATGGGGAGCCCGGCGATTCTGACGTTGCTCGTCTATATCGCGGTGCGCGTGACGTTGTCCGTGCGCATGCGCCGCCCGCCGGCGGCACCTGTGGGTGGAGACACCGGCGGCGACCTGCCTCAGGCGCACGACGAATGGCGATCCCACGGCGGGGATGGCTCGACGGGGCCTGGGTCCGCCCCATGACTCCTACGGCTCGGGCGGCCGAGGTCGGCGCGCGGTCGCCGTCGTCGTCGACCATGTGACCCGCTTCGATGCCGACGCGCTCCTCGCCGAGTACGGGACACCTCTCCCTCAGGGATCAGGAGTGTTCATCAGTTGCCGGAGTCTGTTGAGGTTGTCGAGGTCCATTGGGTCTGGCCCGTCGGCGGGGGCCGTCCGGGAATCCGCTTTCGGCGTCTCCAACACCATCGGGAGGGTCTGGAAGCGCGGGTCGGTGAGCACGCGGCGGAAGGCACCGAGCCCCACATGGCCGCTGCCGATGTGCGCGTGACGGTCGACGCGGCTTCCGAACGGCGCCTTCGAGTCGTTGAGATGGATCGCTCTGACGCGGTGGCGACCGACGTGGAGTTCAAGCTCCGCCATCGTCCTGGCGTAACTCGCGTCCGACCCCAGGTCGTATCCGGCCGCCACCAGGTGACACGTGTCGAGACACAGGCCGATGGGCGGTGTGCCCCGCGCCTCGGCCGCGTCGATGATGGCCCCCAGTTGCTCGAACGTGTGGCCGAGATTCGTCCCCTGACCCGCGGTGTGTTCGAGCAGCAGCATGGTGCGCCGGTCGGGTCGTTCACGCAGCACCGCGACGATGCCCTCGGCGATACGCGCGAGGCCCTCCGCTTCCGACGTGGTCGTATACGAACCTGGGTGCAAGACGACCCCCAGGAGTCCCAACGCGTCCGCGCGATCGAGTTCTTCGCCGAGCGCGGTTCGAGACCGCGTGCGCAATGCGTCGTCCGGGCTGCCGAGGTTGATCAGATAGCTGGCGTGGGCCAGGACGGGTTGTACGTCCAGGTCAACGCAGGCTCGGCGGAACGCTTCGATTTCCGCGTCCGACAGAGGCCGGGCTCGCCACTGCCCTGACGACTTCGTGAACACTTGCAACGTGTCGCAGCCCGTCGCGTGCGCGCGTGCGACCGCGTTGGGGAGGCCGCCGGCAATCGACATGTGGGCTCCCAGCCTCGGCACCACCTGATCGTGAAGCAACCGGCACCGTCCGACAAGGTCGCTCCTCCACGCCCTTGCGCGGTGACGCGGCCGACTTGCTTGCGCAAGCCTTCAACGGTGGGGGAGAATCAAGATTTCCCCGCCGGCCAGCAGACCCCTGTGCCGCTTGTCCGGGCGGCTTGATGACGGAACACCGTTGATGAGCACTGAGAACAGTTTTGGTACCCGAACCTCCTTGTCGGTCGGCGACACCCGTGTCGCGTTTCACAGTCTGGAAACGCTGGAGCGCGCTGGATTTCCCCGCGTGGCCCGCCTGCCGTACTCGCTGAAGATCCTGCTGGAGAACCTTCTTCGCCGGGAAGACGGCCGGAGCGTAACCGCCGAGGACATCCAAGCGCTTGCCTCCTGGGACCCCCAGGCTGG
>SXOW01000082.1 GCA_005778315.1 Acidobacteriota bacterium | reverse complement strand
GCTGCGTACCCCTCGCCGGAAAAAATGTGGCTGAACTGCGTACATCGGTGCCGCATCACCACCTGAGCCGGCATGTGCCACTCGGCCAGCGCGTCGCGCTCGAAGGTCTTGGGGTCGAGGGTCGCGGGGTCGGTCGTGTGCAACCGCAGGTCCATCAACGCGCACGCCAGGTACTCGGTGGTGGCGAATCCCTGGTTGAAGGTCGATGCGTTCCTGAGCCGAGCCACCAGGTGGCCGGGAATAGCCTCTCCGGTCTCGTGATGCACCAGGAACCGCGCGACCACCTCATCCGTCAGCAGCCAGCGCTCCAACAACTGCGACTGCAGCTCGATGTAGTCCCGGACGCCGCTGTTCAGAGACGGATATTCGACCGCCGACGAGAAATAGTGCAGCGCGTGGCCGAATTCGTGGAACAACGTGACGGCGTCGTCCCACGACACGAGGGTGCGTGTGCCTGGCGCGGGCTTGATGAAGTTGGAGTTGTTGGACGCCACCACGCTGACCGGGGTCTCGAACGCTTCATGGACGCGATAGGTGGTCGCCCAGGCGCCAGACACCTTGCCTGGCCGAGCGTAGGGGTCCAGATACCAGACGCCCACGTGCGCGCCAGTCGTCCGGCAGGTGACTTCCCAGACGCTGACGTCTTCGTGAAACACCGGCACCGACCCGTCCGTGACCGGGGTGAAGGCGTAGCCGAATAACGCGCCCGCCACGAAGAACATGCCGTCTCGAAGTTTGTCGAGCTGGAGATACTGCTTCACTTCGTCGGAGGCCAGGTCGAAGACGGTCTGACGAACCTTCTCGGCGTAGTAGCGGTAGTCCCACGGCTCGATCGTGACACCCTTGCCTTCCGCGTCGGCCATCGCCTGCATGTCGGCCACCTCCCCCTTGACCCGCGCGAGCGCGGCGGGCCAGACCGCCTCCAGGAGGTCCAGTGCCCGTTGCGGGGTCTTGGCCATCCGGTTCTCGAGCCGCCAACTCGCGTAGTCGTCGTATCCCAGGAGTCGCACCCGCTCGTGCCGCAGACGCAGAATCTCCGCCAGGGTGGCGTTGTTGTCGTGCTCGTCGCCGTTGTCGCCGCGAGCGTAGTAGGTGCGCCACACCCGTTCTCGCAGCGGCCGTTCGTCCGAGAAGGTCAGGAACGGGTCCACCGATGAGCGGGTGTTCGTGATGGCGTACTCGCCCTCTCGACCGTGCCTGACCGCCGCGGCGGCCGCCGCTTGTACGAATGCGGCCGGCAGTCCCTCGACCTGCGCCTGCGTGAGGTAGGTGACGTGGCCCTCCTCGTCGGCCAGCACGTTGTTCGAGAACCGTGTGTACAGCGTGGCCAGACGCTGTTCGATCTCGGCATACCGTGCCTTGGCGGCAGGGTCGAGGGTGGCCCCGTTGCTCGCGAACCGGTCGTAGACCACCTGGACCAGCCGCTGCCGGTCGCCTCTCAGCGGCGGCTCGGCGGTGTCGGATCGGGCGTGTACGGCCTGGATCCGCGCGAACAGCGCGGCGTGGTGCAGGATGGTCGATTCGAACTCGGCCAGGCGCGGCGCCATCTCTGCCTGGACCGTGCGAAACTCGGGCGTCGAAAGGTTGGAGGCCCACACGTGAGAGTAGGCCGCGACACGGGCCAGGTCGCGGCCGGTCCGCTCGAGCGCGACAATCGTGTTCTCGAAGGTGGGCGGATCCGGGTTCGATGCGATGGCCTCAATCTCGGCGAGCTGGTTGGCCATGGCCGCCTCGAGCGCCGGTTTCAGCGCGCCGAGTGCCATCTTGTCGAACGCCGGTACCCCGCCGAACGGCCCGATCCAATCCGTCAGCAGCGGGTTATCGAACGTGCTGGCGGCCGGACCGGTCACGGGGCCGAGTCAGGTTCGACCCCACCCGCGCGCATGGCGGCGCGAATGGCCTCGGCCGTGGCGGGTGAGCTCAGGATATTCATCCCGCGGTGCATGCCGACCGCGATGTCGAGCGGTGAGGCACCGCGCGCATTCTTCTGGTTCCACACGGTGATGTCGGCACCTGCCTCGGCCAGCAGCGTGGCGACCTTCGGGAGATGCTTGTACGCGGCGCCGTGCATGGCCGTCTCACCGTTCTTGTCGACCGCGTCGATATCCGACCCCAGATCGAGCGCGAACCGGACGGCCTCCAGGACTTCCGCCTCGGTGCCAGGGTCTTCGCCGGGCGCCGAGGTCCCGAGCCCGGCTGCGACCATCAGGGTCGTCGAGCCGTCTTCATTCGTCAGCAGATGGTCGGCGCCCAGCTCCGCGAGCAGCCGCATGTACTCGACGTCGGCGGTGCGGGCGGCCAGCAGTATCGGCGTGCCCCCGATGAAGTTCAGCCCCGTAATCCCCGCCGGTGGCGTGGTGGTCACCCGGGCATTGAGGTCCGCGCCTTCGGCAATCAGTTTGCGCGCGAAATCCAGGCTGGTCATCGCGCCAGAGCCCCGTGGGGCTGGATCGTTGCTCCCAGCGATGCCCGCCTTGCGCACCCAGGACAGCTGGTGGAGCGCGGTCCACCCGCGCGGCGCGGCATTGGGGTCGGCGCCGCGGTCCAGGAGGTAGGCCGCGAGTTCGAAATGTGCGTTGCCCGCCGCGAGGAGAAATGCGTTGAGCCCGGCGTCCGACGAGCGCCGTTGTTCGACCCCGCCGGCCGTCAAAGTCGAGTTGATCGACAGTTGCTCGTCGAGGTTGGCGCCGGCTTCGAGCAGGGTCTGGACCACATCGGTCTGTCCGTCGCGGGCGGCGAACAGCAGCGCGGTGAAGCCACGCTTGGAACGCAGACCAGGGTCCGCGCCGTGAGCGATGAGGGTCGGAATGACGGCGGCGTGCCCTTCGGCCGCAGCCCACATGAGCGCCGTTTGACCTTTCCAGCTCTCCTGGGCATTGACGTGAGCGCCGGCGTCCAGCAGCAGCTCGACCGCCTCGACGCTGCCGGAACGCGCGGCCGTCATCAGGACGGTCTCACCTTCCATGAGGCTGCTGTTCGGGTTGGCGCCGGCCTCGAGGAGCGCCTCGATGACGGCGGCGTCGCCGTTCACCGCGGCGAGTGACAAGGGCCGGACGCCGTAGCGGTTGCCGACATTGGCGACGGCGCCGGCCTCGAGCAGAAGCCGCGTCAGTTGTACCTGACGGCCGTGGGCAGCCCAGTGCAGCGGCGTGGTGCCGTCGGGCTCCGCGTCGTTGACGTTGGCGCCCTCGGTGAGCAGCGCCTGGACGCGCGCCAGGTCACCCGCCTTGACCGCGTCGATGAGCGGGACATCCACTGCCGCGGAAGCGGCGGACGCGGCCATCGCGCAGACGGCCAGCGCGGCGCTGACAACGAGCTTGGAACGAGTCATGAACCAGCCTCCCGCCACTAGAGCGACAGCGGCTCCGCGACTTCGACGGCGTGACCGGTGCTGTCGACGAACCGGTCGAGCCGCACACCAACATCGTCGAGCAGCGTCAGGTGCAAGTTGGCCAGCGGCGTCAGTTCGTCGTACTTCACGTGACGTGCGCCCCAGGAGCTCTTTCCGCCACCGCGGGCCACGATGATCGGCAGGTTCCTGTGGTCATGGACATCCGGGTTCCCCATGCCGCTGCCCAGCATGAACGTCGCGTGGTCGAGCAAGGACCCGTCACCATCTGGGGTGGTGGCCATGCGGTCGACCATGTAGGCGAACAACGAGACGTGGTACGCATTGATCTTGGCCAGCTTGGCGAGCTTTTCCGGGTCATTGACGTGATGCGACACCGGGTGATGCGGCTCGGGGACCCCGATCTGCGGATAGCTCCGAGTGCTGGCCTCGCGCGCCATCTGGAACGTAATGACCCGCGTCAAATCGGCCTGCATCGCCAGAATCTGGAGGTCATACATCAGCTTGACGTGGTCTTCCCAGTCGGCCGGCACGCTGGTGGGGCGAGTCAGATCCGGGATCGGCGAACTGGCCGTCTGCTGCTCGGCCAGTTGAATACGGCGTTCGACTTCACGCACGGTGGTGACATATTCATCCACCTTGGTCCGGTCGCCGGCGCCCATCGCGTGCTGGAGCTTGGACATGTCGCCAAGCACCCAGTCGAGAATGCTGGCGTTCTTCTTCATCTCGGCTCGACGCTGGTCGGGCGTGCCGCCGTCCCCGAACAACCGCTCGAACACCACGCGTGGGTCGGACTCAGCCGGCAGGGGCGAGGTCGGCGTGGACCAGGACAGGCTGTTCTGATAGACGCAGGCGTAGCCGTTGTCGCACGCACCGACCTGCACGATCATGTCCGTGCCCAGCTCGAGCGAGGGAATCGGTGTGTCGCCGCCAATGGCCTGGGCCGCGATCTGGTCCACGGTCACGCCGAGCTCGTAGTCGCTGCCTTCGGTCCGTTTCCCACGGAGGCAGCTGAGAAACGCCGCATTCGACGACGCGTGGTTGCCTGTCGTGTGTGCGTTCTCCAACGCCATGTTCGTGACCACCGTCACGTTGTTGAGGTGGGGTGTGAGGGACGCGAGCGACGGCGAGAGCTGCGTCAGACGACCGACCTCGTTCGGAGTCCACGGCGCCGGGTTCATGCCCATCGGGATGAACACATACCCCAGCCGGCGTGGCGTGTTGGCCACCGTGGCGGCGTGCGCCGTAAACGCGGGCACCATGGCGTCGAGCAGCGGGAGGGCCACCGAGGCGCCAAGTCCTCTCAGAAACGTACGGCGCGGGAGGGCCATTTTCGTGATCATCATTGTTGGGATCTCCGCATCTGGAACGGGTTGCTCTCGACGATACCGAGGACGAGAGCCGAGAATTGGTAGTCGCTGGCGGCGGCCTCGCTGACGATGCGCCGAACGGCCGGGCCGTCATGGTGGTCGAGCCCGCGTCCGAGCGCGTAGGTCAGGAGTTTTTCGGTCATCGTGCCGACGAAGACCTCGGGGCGGGCGAGCAATGCCTGTCGCAGTCCCGCGACGCCGTCGAACGCGCCGCCGCCAGGAATGCTTCCGGTGGCATCGATCGGCGTCCAGTCGTCGGCCCGGTCGCGCCAGCGCCCGATGGCATCGAAGTTCTCCATCGACAGGCCGGCCGGATCCATGAGGCGGTGACACGAGGCACAGACCGCGTTCGCGCGATGCTGCTCCATCCGGTCGCGCATCGAGCGCGCGGCGACCCCGGGCTCAGGCTCCTCGAGGGCCGGCACGTTCGGGGGTGGCGGTGGCGGCGGCATGCCCATCAGATTTTCGAGAATCCACTTGCCGCGCTGCACCGGCGAGGTGCGCGTGGCGTAGGAGGTCACGGTCAGAACGCTGCCGTGACCGAGCACCCCACGGCGCTCGCTGTTGGCCGGCAGGTCTACGCGACGAAAGTCGTTGCCGTAGACACCCGAAATGCCGTAATGCCGCGCCAGCCGCTCGTTGAGGAAGGTGTAGTCCGCCTGCAGCAGGTCGACCACGTTGCGGTCTTCGCGCACGATGCTGTCGAACAACAGCTGCGTTTCCTGCCGGAAGGCCCGGCGCAGATTGTCATCGAAGTCGGGGAACAGACGGAGGTTGGGGGCCGCGGTGTCCAGGTTGCGAAGATACAGCCACTGGTCGGCGAAATTGGTGGTCAGCGTGTGTGCCCGTGGGTCGGCCAACATCCGCCGCACGTGGCCCTCCAGCGTCGACCCCTCGCGCAGGCGCCCCGCTTCGGCGTCGTCGATCAGCGCGTCGTCGGGGATGCTGCTCCACAAGAAGAAGGAGAGCCGGGACGCCAGTTCGATGTCGCTGAGCTGGTACGACGCGCCTGCCGCAAGACCGTCCGGGTCACGTTCGATGCGGAAGAGAAACTCCGGACTGGTCAGCAGCGCCCGAAGCGCCAGCTCGATGCCCGCTTCGAAGTCGCCGCCCGCACGGCCCTCTTCGTAGAACGCCATCGGCATCTCGATGTCCGTGAATGTCACCGGTCGTCGGTAAGCGCGGCGGGCCAGGCCGGAGATGATCGTGGCGGCGCAGTCCGCCTCATCGGCCGCGGTGCTGGGCCGGCAACTGAAGATGCGAGTGCGGCTCGGGGTGTCTCCGGCCCCGCTTGGCTTGAACGGACCACTGATGGACACGGAGTGTACGGCGGGTTGCTGCCGTGGATGTCGGTCCTGGTTGAACTGCGCTTCATACGGTTGCCGCTCCGTTTCGATCAGCGCCGAGTTCTTCTGGAGAAACGCGGCTCCGAACGTGTGTGGACCGCTCGCGATCGGAATCCGCACGTTCAGATGCTTGTCGACATCCTCGTCGGCGTAGTAGCTGCCGAACTGGTTCCGGTTCGGCGTGACCGTGAACAGGTCAAGGCGCTCGCCGTCCAGGGTCATTTCGAGCACGTGGGGTTCGCTGAGTCCCTCGATGTTTTCGTTGCGGTTCCGCGCGAGCCGCACCTCGATTTCGTATTCGCCGTCGAGCGGGAACGTGTGCTCGACCTCCGTCCCGCCGCGGGTGCCGAACGGGAGTCCAGCCAGGTGCCCTTCCTGGGTCACATCAGGCCGAAGGGTCACCACGCGGCTGCCCGGTACGATCGCCATGCTCCCCACGGCCAGACGGCTGATCTTCTGGGCCGCCGACAGATACCGTTCCATCAAGGTCGGCGACAGCTCCACCACCCCGACGTTGTCGAACCCGAAGCTGGCATCGTCCTGCGGGAGGAGCGAGGCGATGTCGACGTCCAGGGCGAGCAGATCTCTGATGGTGTTTCTGTATTCGGTGCGGTTGAGACGCCGGAGCGTGTCGGTCCGGCCCGGATTCGGGTTGGTTGAGGCCAGCGCGTCCAACTCTGTCTCGAGATACGCGATC
>SXOW01000081.1 GCA_005778315.1 Acidobacteriota bacterium | reverse complement strand
GATCCCGGACTAGACGAGCTGCTTGAGGGTGGCTTTCCACGCGGTCAGCTCTCGGAGATAGTCGGCCCCTGTGGGGTCGGGTGCGCCAGTGTCATGACCACCGCGTTGACCGCTGCCACGGCCCGCGGCGAGCTCGTCGCGCTGATCGATCCGAGCGACCAGTTCGTGCCCCGAACGGCGGCGGGACTCGGGCTCGACCTCTCGCGTCTGCTGTGGGTGCGCGGCCGGGCCGTGGCACGGTCCCATGACGAAACCGAGGTGATTCACCAGGCGCTCGACGCCTGGGAGCTGGTGATCGATTCGGGCAATTTTGGCATGGCCGTGTTCGATTGCGGTGCGCTGTCAGCGCGGCAGCTGCGGCAGGTGCCGGCCACTGTATGGATGCGGGCGAGCCGCCGACTGGAGGCCGGGATCACGTGCGGCCTCTTGCTTGGGCCGGAGCCGAGGGCGCGAAGCGCGGAGGGGCAGGTGCTGGTGCTGAACGGCTTGACGGGGACGGAGTCCGGAGCGTCGGGCCGACCCGACGAACCTAGCCGGACCAGTCCGGGGCGAGCGGACGGATGGGAAGCTCGCGTCGTGCACGACTACCGGCTGTCAGACGCATTCGTAGTGTGCCGGGGACGTCGAGCCGACGCCTCCCGTGGTGAGTCTCGTTTCTGAGGAGGGAGTGTCCCGTATGTTTGCTTGTCTGTACGCCCCGCCCCGGGGACTCGCGTTTCGCTCGAGGGACGGTGTGCCACGCGGGCGCTCGGTCACGGATGCGCTGGTTCGACTGGCGCGCCTCCAGTCGCCTTGCGTCGAAGTGCACGCCGACAATCTGGTGCTGCTCGATGCGACGGGCCTCGAGGACCTGGTCGGTGATGGTCGGGCATTCGGGGCGACGCTGCGGCGGGCCGGGGCTCAACGCGGCCTGTGTCTGCACATCGGGGTGGCGTCCACTCGAACCGCGGCGTTGTTGATCGCCCAGGCGCGAAGCGGCCTGACGATCATCGAGCCAGGGCAGGAGGCGGCGGCGTTGGCCGCCCTTCCCGTGGACGTCTTGCGTGCGCTGGCCCGCGGCCAGGCGCGGGGCGTCGGCGGATCCGCGCGCCGGCCGTTTCCAGTGAGTGCCGCCGCGCTGGCCATCCCCGCCTTTGCCCTGTTGTCGACCGTACGCCGCTGGGGCGTGCGAACGCTCGGGGACCTGGCGGAGCAGTCGCCGGAAACGCTGCTGGACCGGTTGGGTCCGAGCGGGCTGGCACTGCAACGATTCGCCCGGGGCGCAGATGATGCGTCGCTGGTGCCCGGCGGTGCGGTTCAGGTCTTCGAGTCAACGCTCACGCTCGAGACGCCGGTCGAAGGCCTGGAGCCGCTTGCGTTCGTGTTGAGTCGCCTGTTCGAGACCTTATGCGCGCGGTTGTCGCAGGCGGCCGCACAAGCGGCGTCGGTCCGGGTGCGCTTGCATCTGGCCACGGGAGAAATCCACGCGTGTCGGCTGACTCCAGCTACTCCCACGCGCGAGTCGAAGGCGCTGCGGGCGCTCGCGCTGTGCGACATGGAGATGGACCCTCCGCGAGGGCGGGTGATGAAGGTGGCGGTCGTGGTCGAACCGGCTGAGACGGGCGTCCGCCAGATATCGCTGCTTGACCGCCCGCAATTCTCCCCGGCTCGGAACGCGACGCTCCTGTCGAGACTGACGGCGCTCGTCGGGGAAGGGCGCTGCGGGTCCCCGGCCCTGCGTGAGTCTGCCAACGGTCCCAGCTATGGCATGCAGGCTTTTGCGCCGAACTTGGCAGACACCGTCGCCGCCCACAGCCGGCTGGGCGGATGAGTCCGCGCCCGCTCTCCCGACTGTCGCAGCGAGTGACGACGGGTGGGAACTACAGGGTGACGCGGGTGGTCTTGAGGAGCGGGGTGTTCAAGAACTGAATGAATGGCGCGAGCACGGAGAATCGGCCAACGAGACCGCTGTAGAAGCGCGGACTGAGTGCCAGCGCCGGATCGAGTTCTGCCCCCACCAGATACTGCGTCAGCCGGAGATGCTCCGCCGCAACGTGGTCGGAAGGGAACCCGCGCGGCACCCGCAGCAGCTTGGAGCCGGTCACGCCACCCATCCGCCGTATCGCCGGTGATTCAACAAGGGACCGGAAACGTTGGTGGTTGGATGCGATGTGGGCACGAATGGCACGCAGCTGCGGCGACGATGGGGCGTACAGCCCACCGCCCACCCAGAGTTGGTCGGCAGCGAGATGAAAATAGAGCCCAGCGCTCTCCTGTTTTGGCAGGGAGCGATGTGAGAATGCGGCCGACACATGCGTCTTGTAAGGTGTCTTGTCGGGCGAGAACCGCGTATCGCGATGAATGCGATACATCGAGCGGGGCGAAGCGATGAGGTCCGGCGCAATTCGAGGGAAGTCGACAGCCAGGCGTTCGATGACCGCAAGCATCGGTGCCCGCACGTGCGTGTCGTAGTCGTCCTTGTACGAGGTGAACCACTCACGCGTGTTGTGGCGTTTCAACGCACGGAGGAACTTCACAGATTGATCCGTGAACCTCGGAGCGGCACTCATGCCGCGAGTATACCAAGCGCCTCGCCGCTACCTCTCTCGGTATGGTGGGACGCGCGCGTGCCGTACCTCTCGCGCCGTGACACTGGTGGCGCGGGCCTTCAGGCCGGCGGTTCGGTCTCCCGTCTCGCCGGGGCGGTCGCCCGGACCCTGGGGACCAAGGACCAGTCGAATCCATCAAGTCGTTCTCGACCAAGTCTTTCAACTTCACCCAGCGCGCGGCCGGCCTGAACCAGCAGGTCTGCCACGTCGACTCCCTGACAGGCGGGGGCGAACGGGAGCAGGTAGTCGCGGCCGCGGGTCAGCATGTAGACCGCGCCGTGGTGATTGCCGCGTTGGATGTGGTACATGGCGACGCCAACCTGCAAGATGCCCTGGTACAACCGACGGATCGGGCGTGGCTCGTCACGCCACAGGTCTTCCAGCGTTTCGTGTTGCTCGAAGAATTCCCCGCGGTTGAATTGCTCGATGCCGCGGCGCAGAAGCGGTGGTTGCGGCTCTTCGCATGCGGTGGTCACGGACGCGATTATAAGATCCGCGCGGACAGACGGCTGCTATCATGGCGCGGCTTTGGGCTGCAGTTGAGGGCGACTCGGCGTCGCCGCTGTCGCATCGCGGCGCGCAGACATACGCGGACATACCAGGAACACAGGGGACGGACGAGTGGGTGCGATATATCTGCCGCGGATACGCCGCAAGCGTTCCAAGCTGCATGGGTGGGGCGTGTTTGCGCTCGAGGACATCAACAAGAACAAGCGCATCGTCACCTACGACGGGGAGAAGATCACCTCCAAGGAGAGCGCGGATCGCGAGGACCTCTATCTCAGACGTGGTGAAATCTGGTGCTTCCGAATCAACCGACGTTGGGTCATTGACGCGAACGTCAACGGGAATGTCGCTCGGTTCATCAATCATTCGTGCCGGCCCAACTGCTATAGCAACGTCATCGACGGCATCATCTGGGTGATTGCCGGCAAGAACGTGAAAGCGGGCGACGAGCTTACCTACGACTACCACACGGAGGGCGACAAAGAGATTGAGTGTCGCTGTCGACCCGGATGCAAGACCCGTCTCTAATGTGGCCGGGCAGGGCGTGTCGCTGCAGGACCTGCCCGCGTTCCTCGGCCTCAACGCGGCGACCCCTGGGGATGAACATTGACCGATGAACATTGACAAGGTCGCGTTGGCGGGTGGACGATGAGCAGGGAGGTGGCTGGTCGTGTGGCCGCCTCGACACGTTGACGCAGGGGAGACCACATGCTGATCAAGCACGCGCCGGACATTCGCTCGTCGGAGATCACACCCGAGCGGGTCTATCGCAATCGGCGACAGTTTATTCAGGCGGCCTCAGGGGCGGTGGCCGGCGCTGTCACCGGCGGGACCGTGCTCGGACATTACAGCGGGACCGCGCAGGCTCAGGAGGTGCTCCAGGACGTCCGCAAGTCGCCGCTCAGCACGGACGACGAGCCGAATAGCTACGAAGACATCACGACGTACAACAATTTCTACGAATTTGGCACCGACAAAGGGGACCCCGCCCGTTATGCCCACGAGATGACGATCGACCCGTGGTCGGTCCGCGTCGAAGGCGCCATGAACAAGCCGGCGGCTAACGTCGCCATCGAGGATCTGCTGCGGCCGCACACGTTGGAGGAGCGAATCTACCGCCTCCGTTGCGTGGAAGCGTGGTCGATGGTCGTGCCGTGGGTCGGGTTTCCGCTCGCGGACGTCATCAAGCGGTTCGAGCCGACGTCGAAGGCGAAATACGTCAGATTCGAGACCTTGCATCGCCCCGAAGAGATGCGCGGTCAGCGCGGCCGATCCCTGCAGTGGCCCTACGTGGAGGGGTTGCGCATGGACGAGGCGATGCATCCGCTCACGATTCTCGCCGTCGGCGTCTACGGGAAGACCCTGCTGAATCAGCAAGGCGCACCGCTCCGGTTGGTGGTGCCGTGGAAGTACGGGTTCAAGAGCATCAAGTCCATCGTCAAGATGGCGTTCGTCGAGGAGCAGCCCCTCAACTCGTGGAACGTGTCGATACCGAGTGAATATGGGTTCTACTCGAACGTGAACCCGGACGTGAGTCATCCGCGCTGGAGTCAGGCGAGCGAGCGCCGGATCGGCAGTTTTTTCAGGATCAGGACGCAGCCATTCAACGGCTACGCTGACCAGGTCGCCGGCCTCTACGACGGGATGGACCTGGCAGAATACTACTGACCACCACTGGGTCCGCCCGGATCGCGCCCGGATCGCGCCCGGATCGCGCCCGGATCGCGCGTGGTTGCGAGAGCAGATGACGGTGCGCCGCATCAAGCCGTGGGTGTTCGTGGCCTGCCTCGTTCCGCTCGGGTGGCTGCTCTGGCGTGGAGCAACCGGGGCGCTCACCGCCAACCCCATCGAGGATATTACCCACCGCACCGGCGACTGGGCTCTCCGTTTCCTGTTGCTAACCCTGGCGATCACCCCGCTGCGGCGAGTGCTGGGCTGGTCGTCCCTTGCGTCCTACCGGCGGATGCTGGGGCTGTTTGCGTTCTTCTACGCCGCTCTGCATCTGAGCACCTATCTGGTGCTGGATTTCTTCTTCGCCTTCGATCTGATCTTCGACGACATCGTAGAGCGCCGGTATGTTACGGCCGGGTTCACCGGGTTCGTGCTGATGCTGCCTTTGGCGCTGACCTCGAACACCAGCATGATTCGCCGGCTCGGGGGGGCGCGCTGGCGCCGGTTGCACCGGTTGGTGTATCCGGCTGCTGTGGCGGGGGTGGTCCACTATCTCTGGCTGGTGAAGATCGACATCACGCCTCCGCTGGTCTACGCCGCTGTGCTGACACTGCTGCTCGGGGTTCGACTCTGGTTCCGCTACGCGGCACGACCTGCCGCTTCGGCCGGAGCCAGAGCGACCCTGCCGACCTAATCGGATCCTCGGCTTGAGGGCCGCGTCCTCTCAGCACACTGCCATGCCCAGACTGATAAACGACAGGGCCTGACGATGCCTGTGGCGAACCGGGTTCGGGGTGCTGCTAGAAGATCTTGCGCTCGGCGTCGTCCCGGTGCGCGTCCAGCGTAAACCTGGCCTCCGCGCCGCCTCTTTCTGAGAGCCGCGTCGCCACGTAATCGCCGACGGCTGGTCCGTGCTTGAAGCCATGGCCAGACCCGGCGCCAACCAGCCAGACGTTGGCATGGTCGGGGTGCTGGTCGATCAAGAAATCACCCGTGCCGCTGTTGGCGTACTGGCACACACGCGCTTCGAGCAGCGGCGCGTGCTCCAGGGCGGGGATCCGCTTGGACAGAATCATCCGCGCGACCTGGAGGGCGTCGTCCGACACCGTCCGCGAGTCCAGGTCAGGGTCAAAGGGCGGGCCCTGATGGTGAAGACCAATCTTGAAGCCGCGCCCTTCGAGATCAGGGACGCCATACACGCCACCCGCCATATCGAGCCAGGCCGGCATCTCAGGGGGCCCGAATCGCCGGTCTCCGGCGTCGGCCCCGAAGAAGAACACCTCCTGACGCGTGGACTGGATGCGTCGGCCGAGCAGCGCCGGGAACAGTTTGGGGAGCCACGGGCCACACGCGAAGACGTAGGTGCCCGCGGTGAGCCGGTCGCCATCGCTCGTCTCAAGGCCGCTAATCGCGCCAGCCCCGGTGGGCGCGGCGACCGCGGCGATGCGGTAGTCGACACTTTGCTTGACGGCCTGGCGCACAACCATTTGCACTGCCCGTCGTGCAAAGATGACGCCCGCCTCAGGCTCGAGCAGGCCGCGCTGGATCGGACCGAAATTGAACTGTGGGAACCGGTCATCGAGGGCGCCGCGATCCAGTACCTCGAATGGGACATGGAGGCGGGATAGGGTGTCGATGGTGGCGTTGGTCGCGCTGTCGTCCCGCGACATCCACAGCACGCCGGTTCGGATGAAGAGTTCCTGGCGCCACTCGCGAAACAGTTCGCGCCATGCGTGGGCAGAGTACTGAGCCCACTGTGAGTAGATGAAGTCGGCGCCGTATCCGACGCGCAGGACTCGGGTCGCGCCACTGGAACTCGAGCGCGTGTTGCCGGTGCCGAATGCGTCGAGGAGCGTGACGGTCCGCCCCGTTCGACGCAGTTGCAGGGCGGTCCACGCACCGAAGACGCCCGCGCCAACCACAACGACATCAGTAGAACGAGGCATAGGTTCCGAAGCGTTAGACTAGCACCGAAGCGGCGGGCGTGGACTCGTCGCGGCCGCACCGAGGAGTCGTTACTGTGCCGACAGCCCGGATGGAGATCTACCCCGGTGCCGTCCTGCTCCCGGGGATCCTCTCGCGTGGCGAGCAGCGCGACCTGGTTCAGGTGTGCCGAGCCATTGGCACTGGGGCCACCGGATGGTACGTCCCGACCGTGCGCGGCGGCGGCCAGATGCGCGTCCGGATGCTCTGTCTCGGGCGACATTGGAATGCGCGCACCTACCGCTACGAGGCGTGCCGAGCGGACTATGACGGTCGTCCGGCGCCACCCTTGCCAGCTGCGTTGTCCTCGGTCGCCGTGCGGATCGCCGAAGCCGCTGGCATGGGACTGACTCCGGATGTCTGTATCGTGAACTACTACGACGCGGCGGGGAAGATGGGACTCCATCAGGACAAGGACGAGCGCCAGGAGACGCTCGACGCGGGCATCCCGATCGTGTCGGTGTCGTTGGGTGATACCGCCAAGTTCCTCGTCGGTGGTCTTCGCCGACGCGACCCGAAGGTGATGGTACCGTTGGCATCGGGTGACGGGTTCGTGCTCGGAGGAGAGAGTCGTCTCCGGTTCCATGGCGTGGCGGCCATCGTGCCGCGCACCGGCCCAGCCGACCTCGGCCTTGACGGAAGGCTCAGCTTGACGTTCCGGGAGGGTGCTGCAGCGTGAGCTACCCGTTCAGACGGCGGTCGCGCGGGCCGACTCTTCTGGAAACAGGGCCGCTAGGCCGCGCAGGCGCGGCCAAACGCCGCTCCACATGCCCATTCGGCCCCCTGCAGCGCCCTTTTTGGTGAAATCTGCCCGCGACATTGCTGATTGGATCTATGTTCTAGGCCGTACACGACTTGCACGTAGATGCGGGTCCGCCTGCGGTCCCGTTTGTAGGAGCGAGAGATGCATAGGCCGATCAAATACGCGGAAAAGGGACTCACCCTGCTGGCCGATGCCGGCTTCAGGGCTTTCGATCTGGTGAACCGCTATAACCAGAAACCGTCGTTCACCCCTGCATGGGCTGACAAGCCGCTGCTCAAGTCGACCGAGAAGGTGAAGCCGCCCTTGGGCTGGCCCCGCGAGACCGATTCGTTGTGCCCCAAGTGCGTGCGTGAGGCGCGGCAGGAGATTCTCGACGGCCGGCGCGACTACAAGATCTTGATCAACGAGAAAGTCGGTGAGATCAAGGCCACGATCATCGAGCGTGGCGGCAAGATTCTGATGGTGAAGGACTGCCCGGTGCACGGCCATTTCGAAGACGTGATGGCGATCGACACCGCATTCTTCAAGCATCTTGAAGACTCGTTCCCCGGCAGTGACATGCGGGCGCACAACGACGAGAAGCTGCACAACCACGGCAGCAGCACCATCAAGTACGGTCGCGGGTCGGTCCTGACGATCGACCTGACGAACCGGTGCAACATGATGTGCGACCCCTGTTTCATGGACGCGAACCAGGTCGGGTTTGTCCACGAGCTTGGGTGGGACGACATCAAGACGCTGCTCGATAACGCCATCTCGATCAAGCCGCGCCGGCAGATGTCGGTGCAGTTCTCAGGGGGCGAGCCGAGCATCTCTCCATATTTTCTCGACGCAATTCGGTATGCCCGGAAGGTCGGCTACAACAGCGTGCAGGCGGCCACCAACGGGATCGAGTTCGCCAAGAGCCCGGACTTTGCTCGGGCCGCCGCAGACGCGGGTCTGCGTTACGCCTACCTGCAGTTCGACGGGGTCGGGAACGCCGCCAACTCGCATCGTCTGGTTGGCAACCTGTTCGACGTCAAGCTGCGGGCGATTGAGAACCTGCACAACGCAGGTGTCGATATCGTGCCGGTGATCACGATTCTCAACGGCATCAACAACGAGCAGGTCGGTCGTGTGGTGCAGTTCGCGCTCGACAACCCCAAGAAAATCAACTTCCTCTCGTTCCAGCCGGTGTCTTTCACCGGTCGCGATGAGGAGATCACCGACGAGCGCCGGCACGCGCAGCGTTACACGCTCTCGCACCTCGCACACGACGTGAAGAAGCAGACCGGGATCGGAGAGCCTGTTCGCGACTGGTTCCCCATCTCGTTCATGGGCACCTTTACCGATGCGGCCGACGTCATGCACGGCCCCCAGGCCGATTGGGGACAGCTCAACTGCGGCTGCCACCCGAACTGCGGCGTCGGGATGGCCATCATGATCGACAAGGAGACCAAGGAGTCGGTGCCGGTCACCGCCTTCCTGAAGGCGCAACGCCTGGCCAAGGACCTTGGCAAGGTGAGTGACGGTGGACGCAGCCGGAAGATGGCGACCCTCGGGATGGCGATGGCGCTGATTCGTAACTACGACCCGTTCAAGTCGCCCACCCACTTCAGGTTGTGGGATCTGGTCCAGAAGTTCGACAAGACGTTCGGGGCGTCTGGCAAGGACTACGGCAAAGTGACGGGCGACCGGACCCAGGCGGACATCGTCAAGCGCCGGAGCGACCGTTGGAACTTCTTGTTCATCGCGGGCATGTGGTTCCAGGACCTCTTCAACTACGATTTCCGTCGAACAGAGCGCTGCATCATTCCGTATGCGACCCAGGAAGGGGAGATCTCCTTCTGTGCCTACAACACCGGGGTGGGCTGGCGGAACATCATCGAGAAGATGCACATGACGGCCACGCTCACGAAGTGGTACGACGAGCATGGACGCCATGAGATCTTCGCGGGTGGCAACAATGTGAAGCTGGAGAGCACGGAGCACAACCTGGTGCTCGATCCAGAGGCGGTGGCAGCCGGCCTGCAGACCGACCTGGACGAACAGGGCATCGTAAAGAACGCGCGGCAGGAGAAGATTGCGGCCCGCGATCGGATGAAGCAGCAAGCTGAGGACGAGAGGATGGCCGCGCTCTACCGCCAGCACGTCCTGAAGGAGGCGGCGCCGGCGGGGAGCGGCGTCATCCAGATTCAGGGACTCGGCGGGAAGAAGAAGGACGAGTCGGTCGGCGTCGGGTAGCGTGCCACGCCACTCAACGTTGCTGGTTCAGTAGGTCACACACGGGCCGCGCGGCAGTGCCGCGCGGCCCGTGTGCTGTACGCCGGTGAGTCACGCTTTCGGCACGATCAGCGCGTCGAGGGCGACGAGCCCCTGGCCCTCGGGAAGCACAACGACCGGATTCAACTCTGCGCTCTCCAGGTCGTCTTGGTGGGCGGCGGCAAATCGGGACAGCGCGGCTAGCGCGGATGCCGTGGCCGCGATATCTCCGCGAGGCCGTCCGCGAACCCCTTCGAGCAGCGGAAATCCGCGCAACTCCCGCATCATACGGTGTGCCTCCGCGACGTCGAATGGCGCGACGCGGAACGCGACATCCTTGAGCACCTCCACCAGGACGCCCCCGAGCCCAAACATGACGACGGGACCGAACGTCGGATCCTGCTGCACGCCCATGATGGTCTCCACGCCCCCTGTGACCATGCGGGAGACGAGCGCGCCATCGATCTGCGCGTCCGGAGCCGCCATCCTGGCCCGTCCGGTGACGGCGTCGAAGGCGTCGCTGACCTCGGCGGCCGAGTTCAGCCCGAGCACGACGCCCCCGATGTCGGTCTTGTGCAGCATGTCTGGCGATGCGATTTTCAGGGCCACGGGGAAACCGAGGGCGTCGGCCGCCGACACTGCGTCATCCGCCGTGACGCAGAGCCGCTCGTTCACCGTCGCCACCCCGGCCTCGGCAAACAACTCCTTGGCGACCGCCTCGCCGATCGGGCCGGCGGGGAGCGGTCTGGTTAGGCGTTGAGGGAGCGTCACGTCTGAGAGCGGCCTCGCGAACGACTGGCTGAAACGAGACAGCGCGTCCACCGCTCGCACCGCACGGGTAGGGTCTTCGAAGACGGGGCACCCTGCCTCCTCGTAACGGGCGACGACCTCTCGCGGGCCGACGATCGACAGGACCAGCAGGCACTCTGGATGCGCCGCCTTGGCCGCGCGCATGCTGTCGCTGATGGGGCCCACCATGCTCTCTGCGGCAGCAACATACGTGAAGAAGGCCACGATGGAGTCGTAGGTGCCTTCGGCCAGCATGACGTCCAGGTTCGTGCCCACGAGCCCCGGGTCGTTGAACGCATGCGCGGTGATGTCGACCGGATTCCGTGGTGACGCAAACGGGAGCATCGCCTTCAGTTTCGCCTGCGCCGCCTCGCTCATGGGTGTGACGTCGAGCCCGCGTTGAACGGCCTCATCGGCCATCTGGACTCCAACGCCCCCAGAAATGCTCAAAAGCCCGACACGGCGGCTGGATGGGAAGGTGCCGAACGAGGCGGCGTAGGCGACATCGAGCATCTCTTCAGTGCTGGTGGTCCGGTAGACGCCGAACTGTCGGAAGACCCCCTCGTAGACCGCGTCCGACCCGGCCAGAGACGCGGTGTGCGACTGGACGGCGGCGGCCCCGATCTCGGTGCGACCAACCTTTTGAAAAATGACCGGCTTCCGGCGCTCGTGGGCGAGCGCAAGCGCCGCAAACAGTCGATCGCGGTCACGGATGCCTTCCGCGTAGGCGACGATGACCGAGACGTCGGGGTGGTTCGCGAGCCAACCGATCGTCTCGGCCACGGTGACGTCACATTCGTTGCCGGTTGTGACCCAGAATCGGATGCCGATGCCGCGCCGGGTCGCAAGCAGTGACAGGTGCGCGCCGTAGGCCCCACTCTGGCTCACGATCCCGACCCGCCCCGTTTGTGGACGACCCGCCTCGAACGTCGTGGTAAAGGTGCCGAAGAAGCCATGTTCGGCGTTGTAGACCCCCAGGCAGTTCGGCCCCACGATCCGCATGCCGGTCGAGCTGGCGATCCGGCTGAGAGCCGCCTGGTGGCGTTGCCCTTCCTCGCCCATCTCCGCAAAGCCGGCGCTGAAGATGACAATCGCTTTCACGCCGGCCGAAGCGCAGTCTTCGGCCGTCGCCACGACGGTGGACGCAGGGACCGCCACTATGGCGGTATCGACAGGCCCAGGGACGTCGCCGATGCTGGCGAATGCAGGAAGTCCCTGCACGGTGTCGCGGTTCGGGTTGACCGGATAGATGGCTCCGGAGAATCCAGCGTTCTTGGTGTAGTGGAGCGGGCGCCCGCCGATGCGGGTGGGATTGTCCGACGCGCCGATGATGGCGACCGAGTGGGGTTCCAGCAGGGCGGTCAAGGAGCCGGTCGAAGGAGGCCGTTGGGGACTCGTCATAGCGCGCAGATTTTACCGGACCGTGAAGGAGGCGTCTGATCGCATGTGCCAGTGAGCGTCAGCGGGGCACAGGTGGTCCGGCTTGTGCTTTGCCCGGAGGCAGCGATAGGTGGCTAGCCGCCCCGCGTGTGCATTTCCAGGTGCGGCTGACTCTGGAGCGTCTCCACCGGGATGAGGCGAGAGCGGTCTTTGGAGGCCAGACGGTCCTCGGCGCCGCGGTCATCCCTGGTCTGCCACGTGTTACCGATCAGCTGGCGGAGGCCGTCAACGCCGACGCCGGCGCGAAGCGGCTCACGCAAGTCCGTACCGCTGCGGGCGTACAGGCAGCGATACCAGACCCCATCCGCCGTCAGCCGGCTGCGGTCGCATCGCTCGCAGAACGGTTCTGTGGTCGAGGAGATGATGCCGAACACAGTGCCGTCCGACAGCGTGAACCGGTCGGCCGGCGCGGTGGTGCGCTCGTCGACCGGTGCGATCGGTCCATAGTGAGCGGACAGACTCTGTAGCATCTCCTGGCGGGATACGACGTCAGCCATGGACCAGCGGGTGGCGCCACCGACGTCCATATATTCGATGAATCTGACTTCAGCCCCGAGGCTCCGGCCGTACTCCAGCATGTCGACCAACTCGTCGTCGTTCACACCACGGATGACGACCGTATCGATCTTGACGCTGTCGAATCCCGCCCTCGTGGCCGCCTCAAGTCCGCGCCGGACGGCTGGGAGGCTGTCGAAACGCGTCAATGCTTGGAAGCGGTCGGCGTGGAGGGTATCCAAACTCACCGTGATACGGGGCAGGCCGGCACGACGCAGGGCCGACACCTGCTCCGCGAGCAAGATGCCATTGGTGGTCAACGCCAGGTCGGTCAATGTCTGCTTCCGACTCAGGAGCTGGATCAGGTCAGGGAGGTCCTTGCGCAGGAGGGGTTCACCACCCGTTAGCCGCACCTTCGTGGTGCCCAGCGAGATGAAGACGTCGACCAACGTCTCGATTTCCTCGAACGTCAGGATGTCGGCGCGCGGGAGCCAGACATAGTCCCGCTCCGGCATGCAGTACTGACACCGGAGGGTGCACCGGTCGGTGACCGACAGTCGTAGATTGGCGAGCGGCCGACCAAAGCGATCCTCAACCCCCATTGATGCCATTATGCCATGCGGCCCGGACGCGTCTGTGCCCGGTGCACGGCGTTCGACGTATAATTTGCCCAGATGCTCCGGTCCCACCGTTCAGGTTCCCCTCGGGTTGCTTCTTCGGCGTTCGTAGACGACAGCGCACAGGTGATTGGCGATGTCGAAATCGGCG
>SXOW01000080.1 GCA_005778315.1 Acidobacteriota bacterium | reverse complement strand
CGGGATTCAAGACATGGGTGCCGCGGGGCTGACCTGCTCGACCTCTGAGATGGGGGCGCGCGGGGACGTCGGCATCGAGATCGATGTCTCTCTCGTGCCACAGCGCGAGACCGGCATGACGCCTTACGAGATCATGCTCTCGGAGTCGCAGGAGCGGATGCTGCTCGTGGCACGCCGTGGCCGCGAGGCCGAGGTCGAGCAGGTATTCGAGAAGTGGGACCTGCACGCGGTGCGCATCGGTCAGGTCACCGGCGACGGACTGCTCAGGATTCGCGATCGGGGAGAGATCGTGGCGGAGATTCCGAATCGGCCGTTGGCCGACCGTGCCCCGCTCTACGATCGGCCCACCGAGCGGCCGGCCTACCTGGACGAGGCGACCCAGCTCGATTTGACGCCCCTGAGCCCCCCCGCGGACCCGCGTCGCGCATGGCTTGATCTCCTGGCGACCCCCGTCATTGCCAGCAAGCGTTGGGTCTACCGGCAATATGACCACATGGTGCGAACCAACACCGTGCTGCTGCCGGGGCTGGGCGCTGGGGTGGTGCGAGTGAAAGGCACGGACCGTGCGCTGGTCTTCTCGCTCGACGGCAACGGCCGGCATTGTTACTTGGACCCCGCCGAAGGTGGACGGTTGGCGATGGCCGAGGCGGCTCGAAACGTGGCCTGCGCAGGGGCGGTGCCGATCGGTGCGACCAACTGTTTGAACTTTGGAAATCCTGAGCGCCCGGAAATCATGTGGCAGTTCTCGCAGGCCGTGGATGGCATCGCCGAGGCGTGTCGAGCGTTGGATGTCCCGATCACGGGCGGCAACGTCAGTTTTTATAATGAGACGGACGGTCAGGCGATTTATCCCACGCCGGTGCTGGGCGTGGTCGGGGTGCTCGACGACGTAAGGCATGTGCTGTCGCGGGTGTTTCCTGCGCCCGGCCTGGATATCGTGTTGCTTGGCGACCCGGCCGGCGGCCTCGGCGGGAGTGAGTATCTGAAGCAGATGCACGGGTTGGTACGCGGCACGCCGCTGCCCGTGGATCTAGAACGCGAGCGGTCCTTGCAAGCGCTGCTGGTGGCTGCGGCGCGCGGTGGGTGGATTGGGTCGGCGCACGATGGATCGGACGGTGGCTTGGCGGTCACCTTGGCCGAGTGCTGCGTGGAGAGCGACAGCGTCGGTGCGCAGGTGAATCTCCCGAGCTGGAACGGAGCGGACAACCGGTTCGGGGTCGCGCAGGCACTCTTCGGGGAAGGCCCGTCTCGGGTGCTCGTGTCGGTGGCGGCTGGTCAGCGTGACCAACTGCTCTCAAACGCACGGGACCGGTCGGTTCCGGCTACCGTGATCGGTACCACCGGGGGGGACCGGATCCGGGTGTCGGTGAACGGTCAGCTCGTGGCTGACATCGGCGTCGACGAGGCGGAACAGGCGTGGGGACAGGGATTGACTCGGCACTTCGAACGCCAGACCAGCAGAGAGGCGAGCCCGCATTGACACTCACGTGCGACGACACTGCGAACGACAAGTTTAAGGACGAGTGCGGCGTCTTCGGGATCTTCGGGCATCCCGAGGCGCCGGCCCTGACTCGTCTCGGCCTCTATGCGTTGCAGCATCGGGGGCAGGAGAGCGCTGGCATCGCCACGGCTGATGGCGAGCAGATCTATCTGACGCGGGCCATGGGTCAGGTGTCGGAGGCGGTCAATGATGCGTCCCTGGCGACGCTGAAGGGTGATGTCGCGATCGGCCACGTGCGCTATTCGACGGCCGGCGACAGCCGGATTGTCAATGCGCAACCGATCAAAATTGTCTGCAAGCATGGCCAGATCGCGCTGTGTCACAACGGGAATCTGATCAATGCGGCCGAGCTTCGTGCGGATCTCGTGCAAAGAGGCCATATTTTCCAGACCAACAGTGACACCGAGGTGGTCTTGCACCTCTACGCAGTTTCTCAGGCGTCAGCTCCGCAGGACGCCATCGTGGAGTCAGTGGCGCAGGTGCGTGGCGCGTTCTCCATCGTGCTGTTGACGAAAGATCTGATGATCGCCGTGCGGGACCCCCACGGATTCCGACCGCTGGTCCTGGGGAAGCTTGGCGATGCGACGGTCGTGTGCTCCGAGACGTGCGCGCTTGATCTGATCGGCGCAGAGTACGTGCGCGATGTCGAGGCCGGGGAGGTACTGGTCGTCAGTCGAGACGGCGTGCGATCCTACCAGCCATTCCCGGCCGCGCCGCCATCTCATTGCGTGTTCGAGCACGTCTACTTCGCGAGGCCCGACAGTCTGGTATTCGGCCAGAGCGTCAACGAGGTGCGGACGAATCTCGGCCGCCTGCTGGCACGAGAAGCGCCGGCCGATGCCGATGTGGTGGTGCCTATTCCTGACTCCGGCATGTGTGCCGCGGTCGGGTACGCCGAAGAGTCCGGGCTGCCGATTCGGATGGGGCTCATTCGGAACCACTACGTCGGGCGCACGTTTCTCGCACCGCAACAGGAGATTCGCGGGTTCCGGGTGCGCATCAAGCTGAACCCGGTCAAGAGCATCATCGAAGGCAAGCGTGTGATTCTGGTCGACGACTCCCTGGTGCGGGGGACCACCAGCCGGAAGATCGTTGGGATGATCCGGGCCGCCGGCGCGCGCGAGATTCATATGCGCATCAGCTGTCCCCCGACCGTGTCGCCGTGCTACTACGGCATCGACACCCCCAGTCGGTCGGAATTGATCGCGCACAGTCACACCGTCGAGGAGATTCGTGAGTTCGTGAAGGCAGATTCTTTGCGCTACCTGAGCCTGGACGGGTTGCGGCGAGCAGTCGGGTCACGGAGTGGCGACTACTGCACCTCCTGCTATACCGGGAAGTATCCCGTCGAAGCGCCCGAGGACGAGCAGGCGTACATGCAGATGGCGCTGAAGCTTCCAGGGGAGGGCTGATGTCTCGCCTGACCACCACCCTCGTGGCCGTTAGCGCCGTGCTCTGGTGCGGGCTGTCGGCGGCCCAGACAGCTCCCGTGGACGAACAGGAGTTGCGGGCCGCACTCGATCAACTTGGTGATTTCGACTACGACACGCGAACTGCCGCGAGCAGCCTCCTTCGGCGCGCCCCGGTCGAACAGGCCGGGCCAGCGCTTGCCGCCGCGGTGACTGGCCATGAGGACGGCTATGTGCGGTTCCGGGCCATGGTGCTCCTTGTCGGATTTGGTGGGGCGATGGCCAAGCAGGTTGCCCTCGAGGTGCTGGACGACCCCAACGACCGCCTGCGAGCGGTGGCGTTCGCTTACTTTGAGTATGAGCCCGAACCGGCCATGACGCCTGCGTTGCTTGGGGCCCTGGACACGGAGACGTCCGAGTTCGTACGGCCGGCGCTGATTCGGGCCGTGGCCGCCCACGATCGCGACCTGTTGGTCCGGGAGCGTCTCGTGGCGGACATCGATCGCGGAGTGGATTTCTTCCGCGGTGCCGTGATTGAGGCACTCGGGGACCGACGTGCGACCTACGCGCTGGACTCGCTGATGCGCGTGGCTGCGGAATCTGGTCCGCTCCAGGACGATGCGCTTCTGGCATTGGCGCGTATCGGCGATGCCCGCGCGCTGCCGTCCGTTGCCGCCCTGCAGGGCGTAGACCCCGAGTTGGAACCGATGGTCTCGGCTGCGGCCGCCGCGCTTGGCGCCGACCGTGATCGGCACTTTCAGTTTGTGGTCGAGTCGCTGCGCTACGCCGCGGCCGGTGGGGAGCAGGATCTGGTCCGTTCCGCGGCGGCGGGCCTCGCCGCGCTCGCCGCTACAGGCGACGCCGACGCCGTGCAGGCGCTGTTCGATGTCGGAATCGATGCGGGTCCGAGCGTCCGGGATGCTATTGCGCTCGTCGTCGGCACGCTCGCCATGCGTCACCCCGCGCTCGTGCTGGATCACCTGGAGAGCCGGTCCGACCTACCGGGGGCCGTTCTGGTGCTCAGAGACGGTTTTGACATCCTCAACGAGGACCTTGAGGAGGAGCGCTTCTTCATGTCTGCGCGCACCGCGTTCTGGGCGGCGTCCGAGGGCGCTCGTTCCCGTGAGGTGACCCAGGAATTGATACGGGTGCTCGAGTTCTGATGGACGATTCACCCGTGTCCGCGAGAGACGAACCGGCCGGGCCGCCCGCCGCGCCCGTGCCCACCGATTACAAGTCAGCCGGCGTCGATATCGACGCCGGCCACGAAGCTGTGCGGCTCATCCGGGACTTGGCACGCGTGACGTTCACGGCGGGGGTTCTGTCGGACATCGGGAGCTTCGGTGGATTATTCAAACCCGATCTCACCGGTCTGAGGGAGCCGGTGCTGGTGTCGAGTGCCGATGGCGTCGGCACGAAGCTGAAGGTCGCGTTTCGGACCGGCCGGCATGATTCGATCGGCGTGGATCTCGTCAACCACTGCGTCAACGACATCTTGGTGCAGGGGGCGACGCCCCTGTTTTTTCTCGACTATCTCGCGACCGGTCGGTTGTTGCCGGAGGTCGCCGCCGAGGTGGTGGCCGGTCTG
>SXOW01000079.1 GCA_005778315.1 Acidobacteriota bacterium | reverse complement strand
GCGTACTCCTCAACAAAGGCGTAGCCAGCCGGGTTGCCAATGAACCCCAGGATGCTGTCGACCGACCGCAACCCATCGACGCGTCCCGACAACACCGCGGCGGTCGTGACCCGGACCAGCACCGGATAGGCGGGGAAGAAGACCAGGTTCTGTTGGGCCGAGGAGGGCTCGGTGTCGTACCCGTCAAGCGCCAGCCCGACGTACCAACCGGTGTCCCAGCGCGCCATGAGATTTCCGAGCTCACTGTCGGCCATCCGGAACGGTACCGGGGCCGGAAAGCCGACGGTCAGCACAGCGAGGTACCCGACGAAGAGCGGGGGGAGGCGGGTCAACACGAAGACACGAACCGGCAGGGCGCGCCACACATACAGGCACGCCTCCCAGAGTCGCACGGGCAGGGGTCGCACGCGCACCGCATAGTGCCGCGCCCCGAGACAGGCGACCACCAGCGACCAGGCGACCACGCTCGTCGGCATCGAGATGAAACCGCGGACTCGGTACGGCCCGAACAGGTCCACGCTTGCCGCTGCAAGCGCGATCAGCACGGTACACACGTCGACCGGCGTGACCCACCACGGCAAGCGGGCCAGTTTCAACGGAGATCGCCGCATATGGTCAGTCGCACCAGGCCTAGAAGCGAAACAGTCGGTTCACCTTCACGACAAACCCTCGGTTGCGTAGGGCAGTCCCACCGCGCAGTCCACTGAAGAACATCCGCGGGCTGACGGTGTAATTGACCCGCACGCGACCCAGGTGCGTCGTAAGTTCGCCCTGGGGCAGATCCACGGCGACGGTCCCGCTGAGTGGGCGTTGCTGTCCGAACGCGTAGCTGAGGCTCGCGTCGCGGAACCGTAGCCCCCGATTGGGAGGAACACGCCGGGCGCAATCTGAAACGGCTCGACCAGGAGTTCATAGTTGTCGGTGGCGTCGACGCTCAGTCGGTCGCTGTTCTCGAGTTGAATCTCGAACAGGGCGGCGCGGGTACGCGTCTCCAGCGACCGCGTGTCGGCGGCCAGAATGTAATCGAGCGCCGCCGACCACCTCAGGCGCCACCGGCGGCGCGGGTCCCTGAAGCCCGCGCGGGCTGACCGGCTGGGCTGCGGCGGCGGCACTGGCACAGCGCACCACCGCACACCCAGTGCGCATGACACGAGCCACCGTGGGCGGGCGCAACGAGACGGGGCGGCGGTGGTCCCGGAGCATGCGATAGCGGGTGCGGGCCGGATGGTGGTGGATGCGGTCGGACGTACCCCGAGTGGTCGAGCGCGGGAAGCTGGCCGAACGGCGCGACGTCGCACATGCTACCGTCGTCGGTATAGACTTGTCGAACGTACACCGGGCGTCCGTTCACAGCATGTCATGGGATCAGCAGGTTGGTCTCGCGCGCGAGTGCTGTCGTCAACACACCGGCCAAGGCGAGCGCGTTGGTGCCTTTGAGCGTGATGGGTAGGAGCAGAACAGCATGAAATTCTTGACCGTTTCGCGGCCGGCGCTTCTCTGTGTGGTGCTACTTGGTGCCACGATGGCGAGTGTGCCCCTGGCGGCGAACGACTGGCCTGAATGGCGCGGCGCAAACCGGGCTGGCGTCTGGACCGAGACCGGAATCGTCACGGATCTCCCGAGCGAGCTGAAGGTGACATGGCGCGTGCCTATCAACGCCGGCTTTTCAGGGGCGGCCGTGGCCAACGGTCGGGTGTTCATCACCGATTGGTCGGAAAGTGCCGGGACGCGCACGATGGACGGAACCGAGCGTGCCCTGGCCCTCGATGAGGAGACGGGGGAGATCCTCTGGACCCGGGAGTGGCCCACGTCCTATCGCATGCTGATGGTGTCCTACGCGATCGGGCCACGCGCGACGCCGACCGTCGACGGCGATCGGGTGTATGTGGTGGGAGCGGCTGGAGACCTGTATTGCCTCAATGCCGAAACCGGTGCGGTGCTCTGGGAAAAGCACTACATCGACGACTACGGCAGCTTCATCCCCACCTGGGGCGTAGCGAGTGCGCCGATCGTAGACGGCGACCGGTTGATCACGGTTGTGGGCGGGGAGCCTGGCGGGCTCGTCATGGCGTTTGACAAGCTCACCGGCGCGGAGGTGTGGCGCTCCCTCGACGTGGTGGGTGAGATGGGCTACGGCCAACCGATCATCATCGAGGCGGGTGGTGCACGGCAGCTCATCGTCTGGCACGCCGCGGCCCTGGTGTCGCTCGACCCGGAGACCGGCGACCCGTACTGGGAAGAAGAGTGGGAAGCCGGAGCCGGCATGTCCGTCGCCACGCCGGTACACAGCGGCAACTATCTGTTGGTGTCCCAGTTCTACCGGGGCTCCTTGATGATGCAGCTCGACCAGGATAGGCCGGACGCCAAACTCCTCTGGAAGGGCAAGAGCCGGAGCGAGCTGCCGGACGAAACCGACGGGCTGCACACGCTGATCACGACCCCGTGGATTGAAGGCGACCACATCTATGGAGTCGATAGCTACGGCGAGCTGCGAGGCCTGGACGCCCGAACCGGAGAGCGCCTGTGGATGAGCGACCAGATGACCGCGCAGGCCCGGTGGGGCGCCGCGTTCGCCGTGAAGCAAGGTGACCGGTATCTGGTTGTGAACGACGACGGGTTCCTTATCAACGCGCGTTTCACCCCGGAAGGCTATGTCGAGCAGGGTCGCGTGCACCTGCTCGAAGCGACGGGTAGCGCCGGGTTCGGACCAACCCGGCGATTCGATCGGAAGGTGGGCTGGACCCACCCGGCGTTTGCCAATGGGCACGTCATCCACCGGAACGACAACGAGATCATCCGGGTGTCGCTGCAGGCCGCGGACTACTAAACCGCGGGACTATTGAACCGGGACTATTAAACAAGAAGGAGCGCCGCCATCTCACCTCCGGCCGGCGCAATCCACCCCTCCACGCGGATCCCAGGGCCGCCGATGCGGATCCCGATGACGGGTCCCCCCGACGCAGGCCTCTTGAACGGGGTCAGGGCCGCGGCAGCTCACGCCGCACCGATAGAGGAGCCACCACATGAGCAAGACTGCCAGGCTATCAAGGGGCTTTGCGGCCGCGGCCGTCATCGCGGGCGCAATTGCTGTCGTCTCGGCTGAACAGACGTCTGAGACTCCCCCGATCAGCGAAGGACTCGCGCGGGCCACGTTCGCCGGTGGCTGTTTCTGGTGCATGGAGCCACCGTTCGACGAGCTCGACGGCGTCATCTCGACAACCTCGGGCTACACCGGGGGGCAACAGCGTAATCCGACCTATGAGCAGGTGGCCGGGGGCCTGACCGACCACGCCGAAGCGGTCGAAATCGTCTACGACCCGTCGGAGATCAGCTACGGGGAACTCCTGGAAGTGTTTTGGAGGAACGTCGACCCGTTGACCCGGGATCGGCAGTTCTGCGACGGTGGGAGACAATATCGGACAGCCATCTTTTTTCACGACGACGAGCAAGCTCGACTGGCCCGCGACACAAAGCAGCGACTGGATGACTCAGGCCGCTTCGACCGGCCGGTCGTGACCGAGATCGTCGAGGCCGCAGAATTCTGGGCGGCAGAGGAGTACCACCAGGACTACTACATAAAGAACCCCATCCGGTACAAGTTCTACCGATACGGATGCGGTCGCGACGAACGGCTGGACGAGCTCTGGGGCGAGGGTTAGGACCCTCGCCGCCGGTCTAACCTTAGGGCCCGCCCCTTCCGGCGTGCAGACGATACAATGAGCGGTCCGTCGAACCCGGAAGGAGGCGCGTCGCCGATCATGCGAAGCCGGCCGAATACGCTGCTGCCGTTGGCGTGGTGTTGTCTTGCCGTAGCCGCGTCCGCCACGGCGCAGCCGCCGCATCACGAGCCGACCGGGCCGGATGGCGCGCCAGTGCCACCGGCCACCAGCCGGGCCCAAACCCCGAACGAGTTCTATTCCGTCGAGCCCACCCACACCGCTCAACCGCCCCGACTCGACGGACAGCTGGACCGCGCCGAGTGGGCGGGTGCGGCGGTCATTGACACATTTGTCCAACAAGAGCCGCAAGAGGGCGACGCGGCCACCGAACGAACCGTCGTGCATCTGATGTTCGACGAACACGCGTTGTATGTCGGGGTCGAAGCGCACGACTCACTTCCGGCTGGCGTGATCGCCACCGAAATGCGGCGCGACTCCCGGCAGCTCCTGGACGAAGACAACTTCCAATTGATCGTGGACACGTTCCACGATTCCCGCTCCGGCTACATGTTTGTGACAAGCCCGCTGGGCGCGAAACTCGAGCAGCAGATCGCCGAAGAGGGCGAGGGCGGGTATCGGCGCGGCAGCGCGAGTATCAACTCGAACGTCAACCTCGACTGGGATGGGGTGTGGGACGTCTCGGCACGGCGCACCGATCAGGGCTGGATAGCAGAAATCGCGATCCCGATGGTGACCATGCGGTTCCCGGATACCGAGCGGCAGGTCTGGGGTGTCAATTTCATGCGCAACATCCGGCGCAAGAACGAGCAGGTCTACTGGTCCCCGATTCCGAAGGGATATGACCTGACGCGTGTCAGTGGGGCCGGCACGATGACCGGCATGCGCGATGTAGACCGCGGCCTGGACCTTCGGATCAAGCCGTACGTCCTGTCCGGTGGGCGGCAGGACCGCAACCTGTCGTCGACGCTGGACCGCTCCGGGTTCGGCGACGTCGGACTCGACGTGAAGTACGGCATCGCCTCGGGTCTGAATCTCGACGTCACGCTGAACACCGACTTCGCCCAGGTCGAGGTTGACGAGCAACAGGTCAACCTGACGCGGTTCCCGTTGTTCTTCCCAGAAAAGCGCGACTTCTTTCTGGAAAACGCGGGCATGTTCAGCGTCAAGGAACAGGGCCTCAATCGGATCGCCGACCTGTTCTTCACGCGGCGTATTGGTTTGGCTGGCGGGCAACCGGTGCCGATCCTCGGCGGCACCAGGCTGAACGGCAAGGTCAACCGGAACAACATCGCGGTCATGAATATCCAGACCCAGGAGATGGGGCGTGGCGACGATGTGCGACTGGGCGAGAACTTCTTTGTCGCCCGTTACAGCCGGGACATCTTCGCCCGTTCGAAGGTCGGCGGCATTCTCGTGAACAAAGAGGCTGTGGGTGGCGACCACTACAACCGTACGTTCGCGGTGGATACCTCACTGACACCGCACCCGTTCTTGTCCTTCACGGGATTTGTCGCCAAGACGGAATCGCCGGACATTGCCAGCAACGACATGATGGGACACGTCATGTTCTCGTGGCTGAGCCCGGCGACACGGATCTACAGCGAGTACTCCGACATCCAAGAGAACTTCAATGCCGAGGTCGGGTTCGTGCCTCGGATCGGGATCCGGCGCTCAAAGCTCCACGCGCAGTGGAATCCCCGTCCTGGACGTTGGGGCATTCGGTCGATGGACCCGATGATGAACCTCGAGTACACCACCGATCAGCACAACCAGCTGCTGAGTCGGCAGGTCCACCACATGATCGGGTTCCAGTTCGAGGACGGGTCCAACATTACCTTTATTACCAACAAGCAGTACGAGCGGCTGGATGTACCGTTCCGGATCGCCGCGGACGTGGTGATCCCGGTCGGGGTCTACCGCTACTGGGAACCCAGCGTCCGGTACAACAGCGACCCGTCGCGGCGTCTGTCCGCCAACGCCGGCTATTCACCCCACGACTTCTTTGGCGGCACTCGCACAGACTGGAATGCCGGGTTCAACCTGCGAGCCACGAGCCGGGTCGCGCTTCAGGGCAACTTCAGCCGCAGCGACGTCGTACTCCCCGGCGGTGCGTTCGTGGCAGACCTGGCGTCGGCCACGTTCGATTTCGCCCTGTCGCCCGAGATGACCGTCCGCTCGTTGACCCAGTACAACTCGACCACCGACTCCATCAGCACGAGTGTCCGGTTCAACTGGATCTACAGCCCGGGCAGCGATATCTACATCGCGTACGACGAATTGAGACAGGACGATTTCTTGACCCTCGACCCCGCGCTCCGGCACGTTGGCAGCGTGCCCTGGATCCAGAACCGACAACTCGCCATCAAGATGACCTATCTCTTGTCGCGCTGAACGTCGGCACGGCGGCGGCGCGCAAGCGGTTGCGTGTCGGCCCTCGTGGGGCTAGGATTGAGTTTTGCCGCGTAATTGACGAAGGAGCCTCAGCATGACGGCGACATTTAGCACGACGGTTCGCGCCGGACTCACTGGGTTGGCACTCAGCCTGGCGGTGGGCGCGCACCCGATCTCAGCGCAGACGACGTCGCATGACGAGGTCACGTTCACCAAGGACATCGCGCCGATTTTGCAACGCAGTTGCCAGAAGTGTCACCGGCCTAACTCGCTGGCGCCCATGTCGCTCATCACCTACGACGAGGTCCGACCGTGGGCCCGGTCCATCAAGCAACGCACCGGCTTGCGCAATCAGATGGGTGTGATGCCGCCCTGGTACATCGAAAAAAATATCGGCATCCAGCGGTTCAAGGACGACTGGTCGCTGAGCGACGATGAGATCGCCGCCATCGCGGCCTGGGCCGACGCGGGTGCGCCACGCGGCAACCCGGAGGACATGCCAACGCCGCCGGCCTTCATTGATGTCGATGAGTGGGAAATCGGCCAGCCGGATCTCATTGTGTCGTCGCCGACCGTTGAAGTGAAGGGCCAGGCGCCCGACTGGTGGGGCATGCTGGGTCAGGTGGACTCGGGTCTCACCGAGGATCGGTATGTGGCGGCCATCGAATACAAAGAGCGAAACGACCTGCCCCGCGGTGTGAAATCCGACACGGTCGGCGGATTGTTCGTGGTGCACCACTCGGCGCTCACGACGATGGGACCAGAGGATGGTCCGCGTGAGGCGTTTACCTGGCCGGTGCACGAGGTCGGACGTAACGCCGACATTTTTGACCAGGAGGCGGGGCCGCTCCTGAAGGCGGGGGCGAAACTGATTTTCCCGTCAACCCACCTGCACTCGAACGGCAGGGACACCAGCGCCCGTCTGGAGGTCGGTTTCAAGTTCCACCCGAAGGAGTATGAACCCACCAAGGAAGTCGAATTCCTGTTCTTCGGAAACGGACCCGACATCGATATCCGCGGCATGGAAGACGACCAGCGGATGGATGCCTACTTCACGCTGCCAGAGAACACCAAACTCAGTGTGTACGAGCCACACATGCACGCACCCGGCGTCAGAATGTGCCTCGAAGCGATCTGGGGCACCACGGCAGAGACGCTCAATTGTTCCGGCTACGACCACAACTGGGTGCGGGTCTACAAGTACGAAGACGATGCGGCGCCGCTGCTGCCCAAGGGCACCATCCTCCACCTGACCGGCTACTTCAACAATAGCCTGACCAACCCCAACGTGGCGGACCCTCGCAATTGGTCTGGGTCCGGGCATCGGTCGGTCGACAACATGTTCATCAACCTGCTGCAAGCGATCTACATGGATGACGCGGCGTTTGCCGCCGAAGTCGCCAAGCGCGACGAGCAGCTGCGGCTGACCGGCGGCGTCGATATCGGGTGTCTCCTCTGTGGCACCGACACCGCCGCGCCGACGGCCGGCGGAGGCGAGTAGCACGCTGGGTGCGGCGATGACTACACACCAGACCGCGTGCCGGCGCGCCGCTGCCTGGGCGCTGCTGCTCGTGGCGGCCGGATCACTCGCGACGCCGCCGGAGATCCATGCCCAGCAGTCGTTTGCGACCGGCCAGAACATCTCACCCGCCTACGAAGGCTGGGAAAAGAATGCCGATGGGTCGTTCAACCTGGTATTCGGGTACATGAACCGAAACTGGGAAGAGGTGATTGACGTCCCGATCGGGGCTGACAACGCCATCGAACCAGGCGGTCCGGACCGGCAGCAGCCGACGCGTTTCTACCCGCGGCGAAACCGTTTCGTGTTCCGCGTGCAGGTACCGGCGGACTTCGGCGACAAGGAGCTGATCTGGACGTTGACCACCAACGGGCGTACCGAACTGGCGTACGGCACGCTGAAGCCGGACTACTTCATCGACAACATGGTGATTCAGGCCAACAACGGCGCCGCCGGTGCAGCCGGCGGCACCCCGGAACTGGCCGACAACAAGGCGCCCGCGTTGACCGTCGACGGCGATCACTCACGCACGGTGCGCGCCGGTGAACCCCTGTCGCTCACCGCGGTCGCGACGGACGACGGCGTCCCCCGCAAGCGGGGGCTGGCGCCGACCAATCCGCGGCGTCCTGGCCGGATTACCACCGACACGGCGACAGGGTTGCGGGTGTCCTGGCTCGTCTACCGTGGGCCTGGCGGGGTCACATTCAACCCGCCGCAGATCAGCACCTGGGAAGACACCCGGGTCGGGCGCGATTCACCCTGGTCGCCGGGGTGGTCCACGCCTGACCCACCCGCAGAGGGGCGCTGGGTGACGGAAGCCGTCTTCGACACGCCAGGAACGTACCTGCTACAGGTGCTGGCGCACGATGGTGGCCTGTCGACCAGCGACAGCGTCACGGTCACGGTGACGCCCTAGTCCACGGTGACGCCCTAGACTTAGACTAGCGGTTGTCTTTGCCGCCGTACCCCAGCCGGTACCACGCGGGACACGCGGCCAATCCTACGAGCAGCAACCCGCCGACCCACAGGGGTCGCGACGGAATCCAGGTTGGGACAGGGCTCCCAACGAGCCAGGTGCCCACACCCACCAGGACGCAAAACACGGTCACCGAAGCCAGCGTCATCGCACCAAGTGCCCGCACGAGACGCGCTGGGCCGATGGCCGCCGCCTCTGGATCAACCGCAGCGGCGATCGGGCCCCAGAACCCGACTGGTTTGACCCGCCGATAGAAGTCGGTCAACCCCCCGACCTCCTCAGGGCCCCTGATCCAGACCGCGGCCAGCGCCGCCGCGGTCGACGCGGTCGCCATCAGCAACAGACGAAGCGCTTGCTGATCGTCACCCAGCGATGCGAGCAGCACCGGCGCAGCCACGGCGGATGCCACCATCGCCGCAATCTCGGCCCAGGCATTCGTCCGCCACCACAGCCACCGCATCAGCTGGACCACTCCGAGACCGGCCCCGAACAGCAGGTTGATCTGCCATGCCTGATTGATGGATGTCAGCCGGGTCATGATCACCAGGGCCAGGGCCAGGATCCCTACGGTGGACACACGCGCGACCCAGACCAGCGACCGACCGCTCGGCTCCCGCTTGAGCCACCCCTGACAAACGAACCGCTTGTACAGATCGTTGGTCCAATAGGACGCACCCCAGTTCAAGTGGGTGTCGACGGTGGACGCCAGCGCCGCGAGCATGCCGGTCAGCATGAGCCCGCGCAACCCGGGTGGCAGCAGCTCCGCCATGCCTCGGACGTAGGTGGCTTCTCGGTCGGCCTGCAGGAGTCCGGGAGCCAGCGACGGTGCGGGCGGGAAGAGCACCAACCACCCGACCACCAGTGGGAGCCAGACCAGACTGCGCACGACAATCTGAGCGAACGTGAACACGACGGCCGCCGTTTTGGCGTCGCGGTCGCTGCGGCACGCCATCATCCGTTGGGCCAGATAGCCGGTGCCGTCCGAGACCGAGTTGATGAGCCAGAGCAGCCCTAGCATGGACAGCACGGTGGGTGTCACGTCCTTCCCGTGGCCAGGGGTGATGGCAAGGATCTGGTCTGGGGTAATGCCGCCAGGACCGCCGTGGGCAAAGGTCTCGTAGACCCGCTCTGTCATTGCCGTCAGACCGCCGAGCTCGGCCACCACGAACAGGGAGAACGCGATGGTCCCGGCAAACATGACCCCGAGCTGGACGATGTCGGTCTCCACCACACTCCGCAGGCCGCCGGTGGCGGAATACAGCGTGGTGAAGCCGAGAATCAACAGCAGCGAAATGGCATTGTTCGCGGTCCGGACCCAGACTGCGGGGTCGTCCACCGCGCCGAGCGTCAACGGCACCCCGACGATTTCCACGAACGTCACCACGGGGCGCACGACATCGGCGGGCAGCCATTGATTCCAGACCATGAACGGCTCGGCGATCTTGGCCGAAGCGAACAGGACCCACGCCAGGGTCACGCAGTTGATGACGGTGCCGAGATACACCGCTTTCACCGCCCGCAGAACGGCAGCCGGACGCCCCCCGTAGCGCACCTCGGTCAGTTCAGCGTCGGTGACAACGCCGGCCCGCCGCCACGCGCCCGCCAAGACGAATCCCATCTGCAGGAAGGTAACGGCGTAGATCCAGAACTGCCACAGTCCGAAAATCCCGGAGACAGCCACGATCCCGGTGACAAGCAACGGCGTATCGGCCGCGAACTGGCTGGCCGCCATGCTGAGACCGGCCTGCCAGCCGCGGAGGGTCCGGCCGGCCAAGAAATACTCCTCGAGGCTTCTCGACGCCTGGCGACGGTGGCGGAACCCCACTGTCACGGAGTAGACGACGAAGGCCGTCAGAATCACCACGTCGACAGCGTGCACGCGTCAATCCTGTCACGCCTGTCACGGTTCGCGCAGCATCAACGGCCCGATGTCTCCAACGCGCACGGTCCTACCGGGAGGACGAGACAACCAGGGTGTATGTGACGGTCAGCGGGGAGCAGGGTCGTGCGGGCGCACGATCATGACGGCGGCAAGCGGCTCATCGTCTGCCGACAGCTCCTGCTCGAGGCGTCGGTACTCTTCGAAGGCCAGCCACTGCAAGTCGGTCCAGAGTTTGCGGTGGCCACGCGGTTGCTGCGACAACTGCAGGCCGTCCGTCCCCGCGTAGAGCGGCGCCGCTTTCCGAGGAGCGGAGCGATTGACGCGGCGTGCGTCGACAGCGACGGCATCGGTCACCTCGTGTGTCGGTAACGGGACCGGATCGTACTCGACACCGCGCTCATCGCGAATCACCACGCGGACATTGTACGCGGCCTCGCAACCTCGGAGGCCTTCGTGGACATCGTCGGAACGGTGACGGGCTGGACGTGACCCGTTTTCCAGCGCGTCTCGGCCCCCGGTGACGGCCGTTGGGCCGTGTGGGCATACGGGTGATGGCTACGAAGCGGCCCGGTTGACATACAACCGTGCATGCCTGAGGATCAGGGTCATGTGTTCCGCCTGACGGCGGCGGTCTCGGAGAGGCATTGGGCGGCCCCGAGACCGGGCGGGTTGGGACCCGCCGCAGGGTGGTTCGCCCGAGGAGGAGGTGATCCTGTGGACGACTTAACCAGTGGCTCTGCGGAGGTGGCGTCCTCGTAGGGACCTCCAGCGCTCTGGTGGCGCAGTAGGGCTCCCCACACGGGGATAACCCAACGCCACCGACGCAGAACCAGCTTGTCCGGCCCCGGTTCTTCCACAGGACCGGGGCCTTTTTTCCTTGCTTGGACGGGGCGCTGCCAGCCTGAGGTTAGCGGGCTGGCGTCCGGATGACGAGATTCCGAATCTCCGTCATGTCTTCCATCGCAAAGCGCACGCCTTCGCGACCCAGCCCGCTGTCTTTCACGCCGCCGTACGGCATATTGTCGACGCGCCAGGACGGGACATCGCCAATGATGACACCGCCGACCTCGAGCTCATCCCACGCCTGCTGCATGTGGTACAGCTCTCGCGTGAAGATGCCCGCCTGTAGCCCAAACGCGCTGTCGTTGACTTCTCGCAACGCGTCGCCGAAGGCCTCGAACCGACTCAACACCGCGACTGGACCAAACGCCTCCTGCCGACAGACCGTCGAGATCATCGGCCCGATGAACGTGGCCTCGTCCTTCGGATCGCCGGCGACGAGACGGCTCGTCCTGGCCACCAACCGCCCTTTCAGTGCGTCGTAGACCTGGGCATGCGCGATGATCCGCTGGACGCCGATGCAGCTCTGGCCCGACTGATAGAACGCGCCGAACACCAACCGCTCAACCGCGTCGTCGAGGTCGGCATCGTGGTCTACGATGCAGGCGGCGTTCCCGCCCAGCAGGGCCCGATCGGCACCCGCATGAACATGCCCCGGTACCCGCGGGCACGTGGGGCGATCTCCAGGTTCATCACCTCGCCGGTCATCCGGACGGACTCCTCGGCCGCGATGCGAAACGTGTCGATGAGGCGACTGACCTCTCCTCGGGCGTCTTTGATCGGCTTACCCGCCTCGATGCAGAGCGACAGGGCCAATTCGTCGACCGCTCCTTGAACCGGTTGACGCAGTGGTTCAGGACATTCTGTCGTTCATAGGGGGCCAGAGCGGTCGACCCGTGAGGTCGCCGACGCTCTCGACCTCTCGATGGCGGCGGTCAAGACCCGCCTGCATCGGGCACGGCAGGCGCTGGCAACCCGGCTTCGACAACAGTTCGGCGGCACCGTGTAACCCCCAGCGACGCCGCGGCATCCAATGGCTGATCTGCAACCGCGCCGAGCGCTAAACCTGTGACCTGCCGAGAACTGACCACGTTTATCGCCGACTATCTGTCGGGCGATGTCCCGCCCGACACCAGACGTGAATTCGAGCGTCACCTCGAGGTCTGCCCCACCTGTGTCACGTACCTACGCGGGTACGAGGACACGATCAAGCTGGGTCGCCGGGCATTCGCAGAAGATGACGCGCCGGTGCCAGACACCGTTCCCGAAGCGCTCGTCGAAGCAGTTCTCAACGCGCGAGCGAGATCCCACTAGGTTTGGTCGTGCCAGGCCTACCACCTGCGGCTACTCGCCCGGGCCCGCAGCCGCTCAGCCAACGCACGGGCCTCGCCGGCGTCAAACGACGCGTGCAGCTCAGAATCGGACATCGGTTACGACCCTTCTCCCGACGGCTTCGCAGCGGCAGGACGCAACCGCTTCATGGTGAGCTTCACCACCAACGGGAACACGCCCAACAGTACGAACGCGACCAGCAGCCGAGGTACAAGAATGCCGCCCACGCCCTGGGCGCTCAAGGTCTGCAGATCCGGCACCGTCGCCCCCGCATAGACGTAGACCGCGGTGCCGGGGAACATGCCAAGCTGGCTCACCCACCAGTAGGTCGCCAGCTTGACCGGCGTCAGCCCCATGACCAGGTTGATCACGAAGAACGGCACGGCGGGCACCAGCCGGAGGGTAAACAGATAGAACGCTCCATCGCGGGCCAGTGCATCGTTGAACGTCGCCAACCTCTCACCGAACCGGGACTGGATGGAACGGCGAAGAATGTACCGACTCAGGAGGAACGCGAGCGACGCCCCCAGCGTCGAAGCAAAGCTCACCAGGAGCAGACCCCGCAGGAAGCCGAAATACCAGCCGAATACCAAGGTCAGGACCGTCGCACCTGGCAGCGACAACCCGGTAACCCCCACGTAGATGGCAAAGGCGACACCGAAGACCAACACAGGATCCGCGGCCTGGTAGGAGCGGAGCGATGACTCCTGGCTCGCAATGCGCTCGAGCGACAGCGCGTCGCCGAACTGGAGATATCCGGCCACCATCGCCACCACGATCAGCACGAGTATGGCGAGCTTGCCCCGCGGAGTGGGCTTGGCGTCTGTCGCTGCGTCTGTCATCTGTCCTTGCTTAGCGCGGTGGCGCCCTCCTCAGTTTGATGCGAATCCGGACAAAGAGGTACATTTCGGACTACGCATGTAGAGGAGGAGGGCACCATGAACCGAAGACGCTTTGTCGCGACGTTGGGCGGCGGAGTCGCGCTGGGAGCCGCGGCGTCGGTGCGGCTACGTGCCGAGGGCATGACCAAGCTCAAGAAGCCGCCGACGGAATGGCGGGCGCTGCTCTCGCCCGCGGCCTATGAGGTGCTGTTCGAGGAGGCGACGGAACGCCCGCGCAGCAGTGCGCTCAACGATGAGAAGCGGCCCGGCACCTTTGTCTGCGCAGCCTGCAACCTGCCGCTTTTTGACGCGGCGGCGAAGTACGAAAGCGGTACCGGATGGCCGAGCTTTTATGAGGCGCTCGAAGGCCAGATCGAAACCAAACGCGACTGGAAATTGATTGTGCCGCGTACGGAGTACCACTGCGCCCGTTGCGAAGGCCACCAGGGGCATCTATTCGGCGACGGCCCCGCCCCGACGGGACAGCGGTACTGCAACAATGGCGTGGCGTTGACATTCGTACCACACGGTCAGTCTCTGCCAGCGCTTCGGACATAGGGAGGCGCTGAGCCCTCGATGGACGTCTTCGGGTTCGCGGTCGTCGCGACGGCCGACCCGCGGCCGCGAGACTTCCCCGGGATGTCGAGCCTCAGCTATCCATGCCACACGCGCGCCGGACCGCCCTCGTGACCGGCGCCAATCGGGGCATTGGACTGGCCATCGCCCAGGGGCTGGCGGCTCGTGGGGACATTCGGGTGCTGACAGCGGCGCGACGCATGCGCGACGCGCGCGAGGCGGCGGAGGCCGTGGGTGGCGAGCCCGTCGCGCTCGATCTCTCGAACCCGGTCGTCGCCGAATCCACGGCCGGCTGGATTGAGGCGACTCACGGCGCCATCGATATCCTGGTCAACAATGCGGCGGTGCTGGTCGACGGTGACGGTCTGGGCGTCACGACAGAGGACTTCGCCGGCTCACTCGCGGTCAACACGGTGGCACCGTTTGCGCTGATTCGTGCTCTTGGACCAGGCATGCTCGCGCGTAAGTGGGGCCGCATCGTGAACGTGTCCTCAGGTTGGGGGGCCTTCGCCGAAGGCATGCAGGGACCGGTGGCCTACGCCGCCAGCAAGGCCGCGCTCAACGCCGTGACCTGCGCCTCGGCCCACACGCTCGGTCCGACGGTGAAAGTCAATGCCGCCTGCCCTGGGTGGGTCCGGACCCGTATGGGCGGCCCCGGTGCAAAGCGGTCACCGGAACAAGGGGCCGATACACCGGTCTGGCTCGCGACACTCCCGGATGACGGACCAACCGGGGGGTTCTTTCGGGATCGCCGCCCGATCGCATGGTGACAGGGAGTTCTCGGCAGGCCAAAGTCTAGGGACGCCGGTGGATCACCTGAGCGACAACACACAAGAGGAGAGGATCGTATGCCCATACGGATCGAGGACGCCGACCCGAAGAAGCTGGAGGCACTGCAGGGCAAGGTAATGGACGCCGTGGCCGGCGCGATGGGATTGCTGCTGGCCTACGTGGGCGACCAGCTCGACCTCTACAGCGCGCTGGCTGAGCTCTCGCCGGCCACGAGCGGCGAGCTGGCAAAGAGTACTGGCATCCGGGAGCGATACCTGCGCGAATGGCTCGCATCGAACGCGGCCGGCGGCTACGTCAACTACGACCCCGGGACCGGGCGGTTCTCGATGACCCCCGAGCAGGCCGTGGTCTTCGCCGCGGAGGGACACCCGGCGTGCATGCAAGGCTTCTTCTGGAGGCGGGGGCGAAGGTGGCCGACGTCGGGTGCGGCCACGGGTCGTCGACCGTCCTGATGGCCCAGCGGTGCCCCCACTCGACCTTTCATGGGTTCGATTTTCACGGGCCATCGATCGATCACGCCCGTGATCGGGCGCGGGCGGCCGGGGTGGCGGCCAACACCGTGTTCGAGGTGGTGAACGCCTCCGAGTTCCCTGGCGACGGCTATGACCTGGTGAGCATCTTCGACGCGCTGCACGACATGGGCGACCCGGTGGGCGCCTGCCGCCACATCGCCGGAGCGCTGGGGGACGGGGGAACCTTCATGCTGGTCGAGCCGTTCGCCGAGGACGACATGAAGGACAATCTGCACCCGCTGGGACAGATCTTCTATGCCTTTTCGTCACTGATCTGCGTGCCGGCGTCACTGTCGCAGCCGGTGGGCCTCGGGCTCGGCGCGCAGGCGGGCCAAAAGCGGCTGACCCAGGTGCTCAACGACGCCGGATTCACCCACGTCCGCCGGTCGGCGGTGACCCCGACCAACATGGTGCTCGAGGTGCGGGTCTGAGCCGAGGGGACACTGCGGCCTAGCCGGGCGGGATCCGGTCAGTCATGGATTTCCGATAATATTCGGATTGAAACTGCTGAAACGGAGACCCTGAATGCTACTCCGAGCCCTCGTTGCTGTCTCGCCGCCAATCCGCGAGCGGCTGGTCGCGATCCTGACCCTCGAACAAACTGAAACGGTGGCCGTCACGGCCACCTCCGAGCTCTGGGCCCGTCTCAACCACGAAGACCACGACCTGGTGTTCCTGGGCGCTCCCTATCTGACGCACCCCCCGGAAGGGCTCGTGGCCAGCATCCGGCGTCTTCCCGAGCGACCGGACGTCGTGGTCATGCGTCCCGGCGAACACGGGGAGGAACGGGCGTTGCTCCTGGCCGCCGGCGCGCTGGCCGTGTTGTGGGAAGGGTTGTCGGACGCGATGCTGGCCGAAACGCTCCGACAGTTGCTGAGGCGGCACCGGGAAGAACGGCAGCGACAGGTCGAGGCCGAGCAACAGGACGACCACGTCAAACTCGGGGACTTCATGTCGGCCAGTCCGTCGATGCGCGAGTTCCTCGTGCTGGCCCGCCGGGTGGCGTCGAGCGACAGCACGGTCCTGATTCTAGGAGAGACCGGCGTCGGCAAGGAGCGACTGGCCCGGGCCATCCACGGGGAAAGCCGGAGGGCGAACGAGCCGTTCTTGGCGATCAATTGCGGGGCGCTGGCCGAGTCCTTGCTCGAGACGGAGCTCTTCGGGCACGAACAGGGCGCATTCACCGGCGCGACGCGGTCGCGCAGGGGGTACTTTGAACTAGCCCACCGGGGGACGATCTTTCTCGACGAGGTGGCTGAAATGCCACCGTCCGTGCAGGTCAAACTGCTGCGAGTGTTGGAGAACCGGCAGATCTATCGCGTCGGGGGGGAGCGCCCGCTGTCGCTGGACGTGCGCGTGATGGCAGCCACGAACCGGGACCCGGCCACCGAGGTCGAGGCTGGGCGGATGCGGCTCGACCTCTATTACCGGCTCGCGGTCATCACCCTGCCCGTGCCTCCTCTCCGTAACCGGCCGGAAGACATTCCCACCCTGGTCCGGCACTTCATCGAGCGGTTCCATGCGGTGCTCGGCAGTCGCGTAACCTCGGTCAGCGGCGATGCGTTGGCCGCCCTGGTGCGTTACCAGTGGCCCGGGAACCTCCGCGAACTCATCAACGTGATCGAGCGAGCGGTGCTGCTGTGTCGTGACGTCGAGATTACACCAGCCGATTTGCCGTCCCCCATCTGGCAGGACGAGCGAGTGGGGGCCGAAGGCGCTCTCGAGGCGGTAGCGGCGGACCCTGGGGCGTTCCGCAGTGCCCGTCAACGGGTGCTGGCGCGCTTCGAACGAGACTATCTGACCCGCCTCCTCGAGGTGTCGCACGGTCGTGTCGGGGTGGCGGCTCGTCGGGCCCAGATCAGCGAGCGGCTGCTATATTCCATGATGCGCCGGCACGAACTCGGTAAGGAAACCTTTCGACCCCGACGTTGACGGGAGACCTCCCCGCCGACGAACGTCGTCAGGTTTGACCGCCGGTTCGGGTGAAGGGCGGGTGACGGCATTGATGACGCCGTCCCAACAGGAATAATTAAGCAACAAAATGCCTATTTAGCGTAAATGGATCAGAAACATATTTCCCTTTTGGTGACAGAGAGAGGCTGACACACTTGACGAACCTGGCCATGACATCGGCTGTATGGCCACAAGAGTCATAGGTGCGGCCTTTTATTCGATGCGTGATTGATTCTGCAAGAATTGGCACCTATATTGCTTTCATGTTATGGTTGTTGGGAGGTTCGGCCCGCTACACCGCTCATAAGAGTGGCGGCGGGCTGACCATCGAAGGAGCTTTTGATCTTGATGAGGACGACCATGCACCGTAGCTTCGCGACTCTAATCGTCGCGTTCAGTACTGTCTTTACCGCAGCCTGCGCGGCGCCGCCAAAGGCCGAGCTGGACGCCGCCGCGTCCGCTCTGGAGTCAGCTAGCGCCACGGCGGACTACGCACCGGAGGCTTTTGAGGCAGCGCAGGCGGCCAATCAGGCGCTCCAGACCGAGTTGGCCACGCAAGAGGGTAAGCTCGCCCTGTTCCGGTCCTACGACCAGAGCCGGACCCTCGCCACCGCGGCCCAAACGGCGGCCGACGAGGCATCACGCGCTGGGCAGGATGAGAAACGGCGGGTCCGCGAGGAAACCGCGGCCCTGATCGCGGACGCGAAAGCCGTGCTCGAAGAGGCCACGACACTGTTTGCGCAAGCACCGCGTGGCAAGGGGACGGAAGCGGATCTGGCGGCGCTCCAGGGCGATCTCGACCTGGTGAGCACGGATCTGGTTGCCGCCGAGGAGCAGCTCGGACTCGAACGCTACCGCGAAGCCCGCACCCACGCCGATGGGGCGTACCAGACGGCGATGCGGGTCAAGACATCGATCGAGCAGGCGATCCTGGCAACCGGCCGGCCGCGCGGCTGACGATTCCCAACCCAGGCTGGTGGCGACCGCAATGGCCGGTGGTCACCAGCCCTTTTGCTATGTCGACCAAAGGGGTGTCAGCGCTCTCTTCCATGCTCCCGATCCGCGCAATCGCGTACACCGTCTGCATTTGTGGACTGCTGGCCACCGCGCTGGCGGGTAGTGGTGCGTTGGTCACGCGCGCGTCTCGCGACGCCGCGGCACGCGCGACGAAGGTAACCATTGAGGCGCACGCCGGCGCGGCGCGGCAGGGGGGTGTCGAAGCCGTTCGGGCGCAGGTGGCGCGCGAGCTCGAGTTGGCCACGCTTCTGGTCGAGCGCACCAGCTTTCAGGAACGGCGAGTGTCACTGGGGGCCCCGGACCGCGTCGCTGTGGGGCAGGCCCGCATCACGCTGTCGGCGAGCCAGCGCCTGTTCGATGACGGGCTGTTCGAGGCCGCCGGACGTCGGGCCACGGAGGCCAGCGCCCTGGCCTCGAACGCCCAAGCAGGCGTCCATCAGGTGACCAGCCGCTACAACGACCCGACCCGCATCGCGGAATGGCAACGCTGGGTGCAGGAGACCCGCGACTGGTCGCGCCAGCAAGCCCGCCCAGCCATCGTCGTGTCCAAGGCCGCGCACCGGGTCACACTCTACGATGGCGGCCGTGTGGTGCGCACCTACTATGGCGACCTTGGGGTCAACTGGGCGGCCGACAAGCGCCGGGCCGGTGACGGCGCGACGCCTGAAGGCCGCTATAAGGTGATCGAGGTGAAAACCATGTCCAGCGCCTACCACAAGGCGCTGCTTGTAGACTATCCGAACGAACGCGACCGGGGGGCGTTTGCCGAAGCGATGCGCACCGGTCAGCTGCCTCCCAGCGCGCGGGTGGGTGGCCAGATCGAGATCCATGGCGAAGGCGGGTCTGGCGAGGACTGGACCGACGGGTGCATCGCCCTGGCCAATGTCGACATGGACGACTTGATTCGGCGTGTCGAGGTCGGCACGCCGGTCACCATCGTCGGCGCCACGGATTTCGGGGAGATGGCCGGACGTCTCACCGGGCCGGCACCGATCGGGGGGGTAGCGGATTGAGGCTTCGAAGCCCGGACTTCCGGCGGTCCAGCTGGGTGGCGGTCGCCGCCGTCCCCGTGATGGCGCTGAACGTGCTGGGATGGGCGGCCACGCTGGGGACCGGTTATGTCTACACCCCGGCCGGGCTCCCCGACGTGCCGGCCACGCTGGTTGCGGCGTTCGGCTCGCTCGACGAGCGAATCGCCGCCGACACCGGGAAAGCGCTCGACGCTGACCACCGTCGACTGAGCCGCGCGTGGAGCCGCCTGTCTCCCAAGGGCCGCTTCATCGTCGTCGACCAGACGCACAACCGGCTCGTAGTCAAGGAAGATGATTCGGTGCTCCTGTTCACGATCTGTTCCGCCGGGTCTGGACTGGTGCTCCGCGACACCGCTGGCAGCCAGGAATGGGTGTTCGACACCCCGCGCGGGCGGTTCGAGGTGCTGTCCAAGATCCGCAACCCGGTGTGGCGCAAACCGGATTGGGCCTTCGTCGAAGAGGGGCTGCCGATTCCCGCCGATCCGTCCGAGCGGTTCGAGTACGGCGTGTTGGGCGAGTACGCTCTCAACCTGGGCGACGGCTACCTGATCCACGGCACGCTGTACGAGCGCCTGCTGGGGCGAGCCGTCACCCATGGGTGCATCCGACTTGGACGTGACGATCTGCGCGCGGTCTACGCGATGGCCCCGGTCGGTACGCCCGTGTTCATCTTCTGATTTCACATGTACCAGTGGACCTGCGCCCGCTACGTTCTGACCCCGGTGGTCCTGGCCATGCTGGCCATCCCGACGGGGGCCTGGAGCCTGCCGCCCGAGGATGTCCCGGCCCCCACGCACGCATCCCATGAGGCGCTCGCCCGGCAGCAGCAGGCGAACAGCGCCCTGCGCGTGCGCCTGGCGCAGGCCAGCTCCGATACGTTCGCGCTCCTGCTCGAACCAGATGGGTCGGCGTTGCACCTCACCCTGCGCGGGGTCGAGCTGGCGACCTTCCCGGTCGAGATCCTGGAGGTCGGCCGTCCCCGCGTGATCTTCAGCACCGCACCGCCCGTGGAGTGGCGGGACGTCGTCTGGGAGCATGGTCTGCTATCGCCCGAGCGCCCCGCCTTACGCGATGTCCGCGTCGCACCTGGGACCAGCGCCAGCGACAGCGCCACCGACGAGGCGCCCCCAATTGTCCCTCCGACGGCCGAAGAGACGATAGTCGTGCCCAGCCGCTACTTCGTGCGTTTCGCCGGCGGACTCGCGCTCGAGGTGGTCTCGCCGGCCCGCACCGCCTCGACCGGGCGTTGGAGCCAGACCGTCGCCAAGGCGAAGGCATGGGTCGGCAATCTACGGTCCGCGAGCTCGGCCGACCGCGATAGGGTGCGGCTTCGGCTCTGGCTCGATCCGGCGGATGCGGCCACGCTCTATCGCGCACTGCCGCCAGAGGTCGGGCTCTTAGCGACCTCGGCCCAGTGACCCGCACGCGTGTCGCCTACGAGGTGTCATTCAGACGAATGCAGCCGTTCTCGCCGTCACCGGCGCGCCCAGGGTCCGGGTCGGGCGTGGCGTTGGCCCAGGCGCCGCGGCGGGTTCGACGCCCGCCGCCTCCACCATCTAACTTGTTCTCTCGACTGGACTTCTAGATCGGCATTTTTCCCTTCTCCAGTATGTCTCCAGGGGCACGTTGATCCAGGAGCCGCTGCGGCGTATCCGATGTGAAATCCCAAGACACCGCGGTCCAAGGTGTTGCAGCACGCGGAGGCGGGCGGGCAGAATGTCGCGCGCACCTGCCGGCATTTCGGGATTTCCCGCCAGGCCTTCTACCGCTGGAAGCGCCGGGACGCGGCGTGGGATGCGAACGGCGGGACGGGGCGCCCTGCGGCGGACGTCTTCAACGACGCGCTGGCGCGTCTTTCGTGAATGGTCGTTTCGTTTCACGAACTGGCTGAGCGTGAGCTCAACGATGCCGCGCAGTACTACGCTCCGCTGTGCGAAGCCACCGGCTCTCTTGCTCGGCCGACATCGTTGCGATGGTCGCACTCATCTCGTCGCGAACGGCCCGCACCACGTGGACCGTACAGATCTGCGCGGTCCTTCTGGTGCTTTACGCCAGTACGTCGTATCTCGGTAGCTGGGCCTGGTTCATGATCTTTACCCAGTGCGCATAGTACGCGGACTTCTTGCGGTAATCGCCGTGCTGTGTGACGTGCTTCTCGCAGTCCACGACGAACACGTTAGGACACTTCTCCAGGGTAACTTGCTTACTCTCCGGCCCCTTCAAGCCGAGGGCTCGATCAACGGCGGCCACTGTGTACGTCTTCAGCACTGGATCGTGCTTGGAGTGGTACACGAGGAGACGATTGCAGCTGTCGAGTACTGCGTTGTACTCCTCTTTGGGCTGTAAGCACTCGTTGTCGGCGGCTGGCGCAGTGAGCATCAGGTTGTCCACCCACAGCGAGTCGTCTGTAGACAGGGCCTGCAGGGCTACCCGTGCACCGAGGCTGTGAGTCTCGATGTCGATCGTTCTCGCGGCTCGGCGTAGGCTGGAGGTCAGAGTTCGGAGGTATCCGCCTGCACGGTTCGCATTCGGCCGCGCCGCTAAGAAGCCCAGGACCTTGGTCCTGAAGCCCGGCCACGCGAAGCCAATCGCTAGGCTGTACTGACTGGCCAGCGCCGTGGTGGCTTCAGCCAGCAGTCCGGCGTCGGTGAGTCCATGAGCCAGGTCCTTATAGGCGCTCGCCATGTTCTTGAGGGGATTTCTATAGCCATGCACTAGCACGAGCACGTGACGGCCGTCGGCCCGCAGCAACAGTTCGTCCGACGAAAGTGTCGTGAACACGTTGAGGTTCGACAGACTCGGGTAGTCTCTGATTTGAAGATCGTCAGAGAACCGCTGGTCGGAAGAGAAATTCTTACGGCAACTCACAAGAATCATCTCGCTCTCCTCTCGTCGAAAGAAACTACCCGCTGACATTCGGAGTCGATCAAAACTCGTACAGTCGGATTGATCCGTCTTCGTCTGCCTAACGTCAGGCATCAGCCGCAGCGCGGTCGCGATCATGCGCGCTGTCGGCTGCATGCCATGTTGGGCCGCCTATTACGGCGCCTGGTCTGGGAACTCCCGAGACCCACGGAACACCGCTACCATTTCCACGACGTGTGCTTTACGTCGGTACACGATCCGGAACCTGCCGGCGATCACTTCGCGTACCTCGGGCGACTGACGCTCTGGAACCATTCGCCCGGAGTCCGGAAACGCCTTCAGACGTTCGACCGCGGCCAGGATCCGCTGCGCTGTCAGGTCAGCGTAGGAACGCGAGTCGAGCGCGATGTACGCCCGAATCTCTTCGACGTCGGCAAGAGCCTGGGGCGACCAGATAAGCTCGGTCACAGCCCAAGTCGCCGCTTCGCCTCATCGTGGGAGATGCCTTCACCACGGTCAAGTTGCGCAAGGCCGATTTCGATCTTTGCGAGGAACACCAGACGTTCGATCGCGTCATCGACAGTGGCATTGGCGGGCAGTTCCCGAATGGCCTCAACCATCCGATCCCGTGTGATTGGTGCCGTCATGATGCCTCGATTCTAGCGCTGAATCTGTACGTCAACAACGGCTCGGCGCCGCGAGTTGACCCGGCCCACGAGACCGTCGACAACAGCGAGCCGCCACCCGACCGAGCCCATTCGCCCGGTGTTAGACGGCTCACGTTCATCGTCGAGGTTGTCAACCTGCTCTTCCTAACGTTCCTTCCCGCTCCGAATCAGCTCGCGAGTGAATTCAAGGACCGTGTCTCGGCCTTTGACGAGGTCGTCGATAGTCTGTCTGACCGTGTGCTTCGGAAGCGTGCCTCGGCGGCGATTATTCGAATCGGCGACGGTGAAGAACGCTTCCCCGGGAATGTCCACGTTGAGATGGGACGCAGGGAGCGTAGGACTCAGTTCCCCGTAAGCGGCACCGACAGCAGCGCCGCCTTGGGCGGCACCAGCGGTTTCCTCGCCGATGAATGTCGCTCGCTTGTGAAAGTCAGCAATCGCGCTGAACACGGACCCGGCCGAGATGGCGCCTCCGTCGATGAGGACATAGACCGGTCCGTCAAAGTGATTCTCGGAGGGCTTCTGCACGCGGATGACCGATGACTGCTCCCACTTGAGCCACCCACCATTGGAATCGGGTATCCAATAACCCAAGCCCCAGTAGCTGTCCGTGACCGGATCAATCTCCCCGATAGACGTGTACTGCCTATAACTCGGCGCGTATGTCTTCGCGTAGACTCGTTCGGCTTGACGAAACTCCTTGGAGGTGAGGTAGGAGAACAGAAGCGCAATGTATCGGGCGGACCCCCCGGTGCACCCTCGCAGATCGAGGATGAGGTTCTTCGTCCCCTTGCTCTTCAGTCCGGCAAACGTCTCCTTGAGAAAGTCGGGGAAGTTCCCTCCGAAGGAAGCGACCAGTAGAACGGCCGCGTCCTCAGTGTCGAGGTACCGGACGGATTGCCGCGGCCCCAGGTCCCGGAGCGTCCTGATTCCCGCGAGCACGTCTCGGTTCGCCGGGTTCTGCTCCAGCTGCGCATACTCCTGGGTCTGATTCACCTGGCGGACGGCGAGGTTTTCGGTGACAACCACGGCCGAGTTCGTGACCCCGGCAAGCTCCACTTCGACGGTCCGCCCCGTCTGCGGATCGCGGAGCGTGGTCCTGAAGCTGGAGGGGTCGCCGATGTACAGGCGGTACGCCTCGCCGAACTTAGCCGTTCCCGTAGGCGTCCACGGCCGAACGAATTCAGACATTCCCAATTCGTACATCTGGCCGGTAAAACGTCGCCGTTTTGAGGAAGATTCGGAAGGATTCGCCGCAGAAGCCCCGCAAGCGACTGTCCGTTGATGGCCAGTACTTCCATACCTGGCCTCACACGCTCGTCGCGTCCGCGATTCAACACCACAACGGGGCGCTCCGACTCGAAGGTGAGTGCCAGCGGAAACAGCTTGGACGAAGCGATCAGCGCGTTGATCTCATCCCCTTGGTACCTGGTAATCTCGCCTCCCGATTTAGTTGCTGCGAGCACCGGCGCCAACACATTGTGGAACTGGAGGAGGGTCATCGGCCGCATGAGCTTGGCTTCCGCCCTGGCGAACTCGGCATCCATGGCCCGCTTTGTCGTGAAGCGGTAGAGCGCCGGGTGCGCTTCTTCGAGCGCCAGGCGAACGAGCGCGAAGTCGGACTTCAACTGCGGCACCGTGAGCATCGTCTCGGTGATTCGGCCATCCGGCCGCGCGATGGCTGTTGGGACGACGCGCACGGACAAGACGTCGATGCTCGCAGTCACGGGCGCGGGAACGCGCACGAGCGCGAACTGGAGCCCCACCCGCCGCCACGGGCCGGTTCGCTTCCCCCAATCCAGGTGGATGCGGTACGGTGGACCAGGCCGTCACGCACAATCGGAGTGACGCCGCCCCTCGCCTGAAACGTCGCTTGCGTCGCGCCCGCCAGCAGCGTCCCTTCCCTCGGGTTGAGACCGATTTCCATAGTGCCGACGGCGGCTGTCGTGCGGGCACGCACCACCACTTCGGCCCACTGCTCGGGACGCCAATCCGGAAGGTCCACGTAGATGCCACGGAAACGACACGACCGGTAACCAAACAGTGTTACCCATGTCCCCGGACTAATGTGTCACCTATGTCCCCGACCGCTCACGCCCACCGCGCGTTATGAGTTCGTGATCGCATACACCATGTCGCCCACGAACCGCTTGAACGACTCGTTC